>CAYGQN010000379.1:0-4373 GCA_964351795.1 uncultured Gammaproteobacteria bacterium | reverse complement strand
CCACGCCCCTGCCGCTGTAGCACGCCGCCTGCCGGCCGTCCGCCGCTCGCCGGCCCCGGAAAGGGCAGGACGCACATCGCTCCGGAAACAGATTCGCGTCAGTCCAGGGGACGGTAGCGCTCTTGCCGGCGTCATCAACGCACGTACAATCGGAATCCCCGTGCCGCCCGGTGCCTGCACCGCGGCGGTCCCAGTCAAACCACCAATGGAGAACCACATGGCCAGCGACTCCCTGCACGCCCCGCGTGAACGCCTGAGCAAGGAAACCCTGCACCTGCACCACGCCATCGTCTCGCTGATGGAGGAACTGGAGGCGGTGGACTGGTATCGCCAGCGCGCCGATGACTGCGATGACGAGGCCCTGAAGGCCATCCTCCTGCACAACATGCGCGAGGAGATGGAGCATGCCGCGATGGTCCTGGAGTGGATCCGCCGGAACAACGGCGACTTCGAAGGCCACCTCAAGGATTTCCTGTTCACCGACAAGCCCATCGCCGATCACTGAGACACCGGCTGGCCGCGTGGCGGCACGCCCGCGCCACAGGATGTAAACTGGGGATATCGTCAGGGCCGGCGGCTGGATGCCGCCGGGTGCCCTGGCACTTGTCCGCCGTGGCACGAGGCCCGCATGTACACGCTGCTTATCGCCTTTTTCCTGACCGCCATCTGCGTGTCCTTCCTGTGCTCGCTGTGGGAGGCGGTGCTGCTCAGCATCACGCCCTCCTACGCGCAGATCCAGTTGCAGCAGGGCAGCGCGCTGGGCCGGCGCCTGCAGGCCTTCAAGGACAACATCGACCAGCCGCTGGCGGCGATCCTCACCTTGAACACCATTGCCCACACCGTTGGCGCCATCGGCGTAGGCGACCAGGCGGCGCGGATCTGGGCCGATGCCAACCCGCTGATCACCAACCTGGCCGTGCCGGTCGCGATGACACTGGCCATCCTCGTACTGTCCGAACTCATCCCCAAGACCATCGGCGCCAGCCACTGGCAGGCGCTGGCGCCGTTCACCGCCAGCTCGCTCGCATTCATCATCCGCGCCCTGTGGCCGCTGGTGTGGTTCAGCCAGTTCATCACCCGCGCACTGAAGAAAAAGGACGTGGGCAGCGCCTTCACGCGCAGCGACTTCGTGGCCATGGCCGACATCGGCACCCGTCATGGCGTGTTCAATGAACAGGAATCCGAACTCCTGCTGAGCCTGCTGCGCTTCCGCGGGATCCGCGCCCGTGACGTGATGACACCACGCACCGTGGTGCACGCGGCCTCGGCCACGCAGACCATCAGCGCGTTCTACGAGGCCAATCCGAAGCTGCCCTCCTCCCGTCTGCCACTCTACGAGACCGATTCACGGGACCACGTCATCGGCTACATTCTCAAGGACGACGTACTGGCAAAGATGGTGGAAGGCGCGGGCAGCGAAAACCTGGCCAGCCTGCGCCGCGACATCATCGCCGTAGCCGAGGACTATCCCATCATCGAGCTGTTCAACCGCTTCCTGTCGCGGCGCGAGCATATTGCACTGGTGGTGGACGAGTTCGGCGGCATGGCCGGCATCGTCACCATGGAAGACGTGGTGGAAACCCTGCTGGGGGTGGAGATCGTGGATGAGTCCGACCGCGCCCACGACATGCAGGTGCTGGCGCGCCGGCACTGGCAGCAACGCGCCAAGCGCCACGGCCTGCTGGTGGAGGAAACCGAGCGCAAGCCCTGATCCGCCGCGGCGGCCACCGGGCGCCGGGCCGGGATGAGACCACGGCCGGTGTCCTCCGGCCACCCGCCGGCGGGCACCGGACACCACTGCCCCTTCGATAGCCATGCCAGTCGCGATATTCTCCCGCCCGGCCGCACCCGGCCGGTAACGCGACCTCGACACCATGGCACAGCAGAGGAAAAAGGGCCTGCTGGCCCGTCTCACACTCCCGCCGCTGATGATCATCGCCGGCGTCATGGCCCTGTGGGAGAACGAGGGCCGCTTCGACTACCACCAGGCTGCCCGGGATGCGCTGGTCATCGGCTCCCCGGCCATGGCTGGGCCGGGTACGACCATTGCCCTGACCGGCCGCCTCGACACGGGCATCGCCGTGCAGGACAGCTACCTCGAAGTGCTCACCGGCTATCACGTCGTTACCCGGCGGGCAGAGATCTACGCCTGGCGTGAAAGCACCGACAGCGAGGGCCGGACCACCTGGCGGCAGGGCTGGTACTCGCACCTGGAGAACAATTCCCGCAACAACGGCCTGGTACAGACGCTGTCCAGTGGCGAGGCCTACCCGGCCATGTACCGCCTGGACGACATGGTGATCACCCCGCGCCGGATCCACCTCGTGGACGATGCCATCGACCTGCCACCGGAGACCCTCACGCTGAACGAGGCCGGCCGGCGGGCGGGCCTGCACGCCGAAGGGGAGTACTTCTACCGCCGCCTCGGCAGCGGCACGAGCCTGGGCGACGAGCGCCTGCGCTACAGCGCCATTGCGCAGACACCGACCGCCACCTATTTCGGCCTGATCGAGGCCGGCGAGGGGGTCGGCAAGCAGCACGACATCAAGCGCAGCTTCATCTCCGGCATCATCGGTAACGACGGCATCCTGCATCACCTGGTGAACGGCCCGCGCGAGCAGGCCCTGGACACGGTCAAGGCGCATCTGCGGCGGCTGAAGTGGATCGTCCGCGGTGGCGGCACGGTGGCGATCGTCATGGGGATCTTCCTGTTCTTCAGCGGTTTCGTGAACCTGCTGTACCGCATCCCCGTGCTGGGCCGGATGGTCAGCAGCGGCGTATTCCTGGTCAGCCTGGTGCTGGGCCTGCTGATTGCCATCACCGTCATCCTGGCGAGCGTGTTCGTGCATCATCCGCTGGTGGCGGCAGTGCCCACGGTGCTGGTGATCCTGGCTGTGGTTGTCCTGCGCCGCCGCCAGACGGATGCCGGCGCCAACGCGAGGGCGACGCTGCAACGCCACCAGCCAGCCACCACGGGGCTTTCCGTAAGGCACGGCGCGGACAGCGGGTACACGCCGGCCGAGGCGATGTTCGTGCATCTCGCCCGCATCGCACTGGCCACCGACGGGCTGGACGAAAAGGAGAAGCGGTTCCTCGTCGCCCAGGGCCGGAAAAGCGATATTGCGCCCAAGCGCATGAAGGCGCTGCTCGAGCAGGCCGAGGCCAAAGAAGGCGAGGTGCCCGCCGCCACCCGCGAGGACATCCTGGTGGCGGCCTGCCTGGCGATGGCCGACGGCAGCCTGTCCAGTCGCGAAGTGGCGCACCTCATCGCCATGGGCCGGCGGGCCGGGCTGTCCGGCGCCGAGGTGCGCGCGATCATCATCGAGGCGGAATCCGCGAACGGGGATCCGGCACCGGCCTGAGTCCGGGCCGGGACACAGGACACCAAGCGCCCGGGCTCGGCCCGGACACCAGGAGGCATGCACATGGCAATGGATGTAATCGACTACCAGATCTACGGCGACGACATGCAGTACGTGGAGATTGAGCTCGACCCGGGCGAGGCGGCGATCGGCGAGGCCGGCGCCATGATGATGATGCAGGATGGCATCGACATGGACACCGTCTTCGGGGACAGCTCCGCCGCGCAGGCCAATGCCGGGCTGATGGGCAAGCTGCTTGGCGCCGGCAAGCGCCTGGTGACCGGGGAGTCTCTGTTCACCACCATTTTCCACAACGAGTCCGACGGCAAGCGCCGGGTGGCCTTCGCCGCCCCCTACCCGGGCAAGATCGTGCCGCTGAACCTGCCCGACCTCGGTGGCGAGTTCATCTGCCAGAAGGACGCCTTCCTCTGTGCGGCCCGTGGCGTGTCGCTGGGGATCGCCTTCCAGCGCAAGATCGGTACCGCCCTGTTCGGTGGCGAGGGTTTCATCATGCAGCGCCTGCAGGGTGACGGCCTGGCCTTCGCCCACGCCGGTGGCACCCTGGCCGAACGAGACCTCGCCGTGGGCGAGACCATCCGCGTGGATACCGGCTGCGAGGTGGGCATCCAGGCCACCGTGGATTTCGACATCGAGAACGTGGGCAAGCTCAAGTCCGCCCTGTTCGGCGGCGAAGGGCTGTTCTTCTCGCGCCTGCGCGGGCCGGGACGGGTTTGGTTGCAGTCGCTGCCCATCTCGCGCCTGGCCGGGCGCATCATCGCTTACGCGCCGCAGACCATGGGTGGCTCACGCCGCGGCGAAGGCTCGATTCTCGGCGGGTTGGGCGACCTGCTCGACGGCGACCGCTGACAGTCCCCGTCCGGGCACGGCGGCGCCCATCGACGCGCCGGCGCTATCCGCGCGCGGTGCCCTTCGCGACTGAAGTCGCTCCTACGGGCACCATCGACGCGCCGGCGCTATCCGTGCGCGGTGCTCTTCGCGACTGAAGTCGCT
>CAYGQN010000378.1:0-4391 GCA_964351795.1 uncultured Gammaproteobacteria bacterium | reverse complement strand
AGGTCAGCCCCGGCACCGTCTCGACCCGGTTGCCACCCAGCCCGGCGCCGGCGCCACCGCCGCCGCCACCGCTGCACAGGCGGATATCCGTGACCAGTTCACCGGTGTTGAGCTCCGGCTCCAGCGGTGGCGGTGGCGGTGCCAGGGGATCGACGGCGCTCAGGGCCTGCAGGTTGACGTTGTAGATGTCCCCGGGCGCGCCGCCGGTCGGCAGAATCTCCGCGGCGCCCCAGAAGCCGTTCGGCTCGGTGCGGCGGAAGCGCACCGCACTGAACGCGTCCGGCCCGCTGGCGCCGGTACGGCTGATCGGCTCGGCGAAGAAATCCTGCACGGTGCCGCGGTCGAACAGCCAGCTTGCCGTCTCGCCGGTATACAGCGCGTCGCTGACCTCCGGGCGCTGGAAATTCACCCGCAGCGAGTATTGGTAGCCGTCGGCCTCCTCGGCCCGGATGTTCACATTGCCGATCGTGCCTTCGCTGCCGCTCCCCTGCCGCCAGCCCAGCCCGGCGAGGTCCAGGGTGGCTGCCGGCGCCAGCAGGACGTGCTTGAGATAACTGTCCGGGCCGAGGTTGTCGCCCGCGAGATTCTCGAGCACGAAGTCCACGCCTCCGCCGGGACGGTTGCTGGCCGTCAGGCGCGCGATCGGCTCCGTTCCCCCGCCGGCATCGGTAGCGACGTGATCGTTGGTGGACAGGTAGTCGTACTCCAGGACGAAGCTGCTCGGGTCGCTGGGCTGCGGCGGCGGTGCCGGCACGCGGATGGGAAAATCCCGGATCACGCAGTCACTGGCCAGGCGCTCCTGGCGCACGTCCACCATGGCGGTGAAGGAGCCCAGGCGCGCGTGGGTCAGGTTCACCTGCTCGTGCATGCCCCAGAGGATGCCGCGCGTTTCGTCACTGAAGGTGTTGCGTACGTTGGGCCTGGTTGTGGGCTGGTAGCTGGCGTCCTCGTAGCGGTTGGTCACCGTGACCTGGTTGGTGATGTAGGCCCAGGCACGGTTGCTCCAGCGCTCGCGCGGAGCGTAGACGACGTTGGCCTGAACGTAGTAGCCGCGCTCCTCGTCGATGCGCTCGAAGCGCGGCCGGCGGGCGAACAGGTCGGCCTGGTCATCCCATATGCTTGGCGGCGTGCCGCGCCCGCCATCGAACCAGCTGACGGTCAGGCCCAGCTCCAGGGCCGGATGTGGCCGCCATGTCGCCACGCCGTACAGATTGTTCCGGGTGGAGTCACTTGAGAGGCGTTTACCACCGTCCTCGGTATCGGCCGCCGCGAAGTCCTCGCTGAGGTCCCAGGCATTGCGGTGCCGGCGGCCTAGGGACAGGAACACGTCGGCGTACTCGTTGCCGGCCGAGAACGTGGCCATCGCGCGCTGGGCGCCGTACTCCCCGGCCTCGTAGCGCAACTCGGCGGTGGGCTGGCCCTCGCCGCGCCGCGTCTCGATGTTGATGACACCGGCCAGGGCGCCGTCACCGAACAGCTGGGAGCCGGCACCGGGCAGGATCCGCACGTCCGAGATGTACTCGGTGGGGATCAGGGTGGGATCGAAGTTGCCATCGGCAACGCCGTTGAAGGGCACCCCGTTGATGAGCAGCTTCACCTGCCGGGTACGCAGGCCACGCATGTCCACGCGCGGCGTCCCGTCGCCCCCGGTGCGCACGTTGATGCCCGGCATCAGGGCCAGGGCCTCGTCGAGGCTGCGGGCATTGGCGCGCTCGATGTCGGCGCGACCGAGTTCGTACACGGTACCCACCGCCACGTTCACCGGGTCGATGGCCCCGGGCCGGCGACCGTAGACCAGCATCTCGTCCCGCTCGGCAGCCTGTCCGGCGCCCCCCGACAACGCGCACAGCAATGCCAGAACCATGCCCGACGGGTGGGGTCGCGCCGAGGGCATGACGCAGTAATATGCATATACCGACATATTTATTCAGGCAAGCGCCACGACGGAAAATCACAATTAAATGATTTTATAAGGTAAACCATTATTCTCTTGCTTGAAGGAAGCTAATTCTTAGGATTTATATGCATTACATTGCGTATTATAAAACCAAACCCGGGCATAACGACAAGGCCGGTCGTGCCCGCACGGGCCCGGCCGGATTGCCCCGGCCCGGGCCGCAGACTATCGTGCAGTCCCCCCGATAACAGGCCCGCAGCAACGATGACAAGCAAGCCAACCCAGGCCAGCAACACGGTGCTGATCGGCCTGGACGACACCGACAACGCCGACAGCCGTGGCACCGGCTTCCGCGCTCGCCAGCTTGGCCTGGCGGCCGATGCGGCCGGGCTGGGGCAACTGGTGGGTGTGACCCGGCACCAGCTGTTCTTCGATCCGCGGATCCCCTACACCTCGCACAACAGTTCGGCCTGCCTGCAGTTCGCGGCGGTGGGGGATCGCGAAGCGCTGTGGCACTTCTGCTGGCAGTTCATGCTGGCGGCGGCCGAGGACGGCTCGGACATCGGCCTGTGCCTTGCCGATCTGGCGCAGGCTGCCGGCCTGCGCGAGCACGGGCGCGCCGCCAAGCACCGGGTACTGCCCATCTCCTCGGGCCCGGTCGCGGCCGGTCATTGCGGTGCCCGCGTCGCCGGGCTCACGGGCAATCGCCAGGGAATGATCGGCGCCACCGCGGCCTGCGGGCTGTTTGCCGACGGCGACGACGGGCGCTACATCTGGGCGCCTGGAGTCCGCGACCTGGTGAACCGGCGGATCCGGGTGGAGGAATTTCTTGCCGTGACGGGAATCGACGACATCCGCGATCGGGAAGGCACCAGCCATCGCCAGGGCGGGGATCGCGAACTGCTGATCGGCGACTGGCCGCGGCCGGTCCGTATCCGGGGTGACGCCGTGCTGCTGGTGGAGCCGTCGGCGGCGGAGCCCGGACTGCTCGCGGTACTGCCGAAAGCGGAAATCAAGGCCTTTCGCCCCTGAGGCCTGGTCGCATCCGGCCCGGGTCGGCCTTGAGCGAGGTCAGCCCGCCGCCGCGAAGCTGGGCCATACTTGCCGGCATTCCAACGCGGCACGATCAGCATGGGCAGACCGGAACACCACGGCACGGCAACGCACGGCGACGCGCCGGTCAGCCTGCGGGGGCGCCTGTACCTGCTGCTGGAATCCGGTGCGGACCGGCGCGGCGTGCGCCTCGTGGACACCGCGCTGGTGCTGCTCATCGGCCTGAACATTGCCGCTGTCATGCTGGCCAGCATCCCCGGGATCGGCGAGCGGCATGCGGCCGCCTTCGAACGCTTCGAAATCCTCTCGGTGCTCGTGTTCACGCTCGAGTACGCGACCCGGGTGTGGATCAGCATCGAGCACGGTGGCCGCTTTGCGCGCCCCCTGCTCGGCCGCCTGCGCTACGCCCTGACGCCGATGGCCCTGGTCGACCTGCTCGCCATCGCGCCGTTCTGGCTGGGGCTGTTCATCAACCTGGACCTGCGGCTGCTACGGGTGCTTCGACTGCTGCGGATATTCAAGCTCTCGCGCTACTCCAGCGCGATGAATGCGCTGATCGAGGTCGTCAGCGAGGAAGCCGGGGTCATTGGTGCCTGGCTGATGATCCTGCTGGTGATGCTGGTGCTCGCCGCCGGCGGGATCTACCTGTTCGAGCATCGCGCGCAGCCCGAGGCCTTCGGCAGCATGCCCGCGGCGCTGTGGTGGGCGGTGGCCACGCTCACGACGGTCGGCTACGGCGATGTGACGCCGATCACCGCGGGCGGCAAGCTGTTCGGCGGGGTGGTGATGGTGCTCGGGATTGGCATGGTGGCGCTGCCCACCGGCATCCTGGCGTCCGCGCTCAGCGAGCACCTGCGCAGCCGGCGCGAGAGCTACGGTGAGACGGTGGACCGCGCGCTGGCCGACGGCCGGATCTCGGCCGAGGACAGGCACCGGCTGGAGGCGATGCGGGAGGAACTCGGTCTCAGCCGCGAGGCGGCGCGCCGGATCCTCACCCGGATGGTGCGTGAAGCCCTGCCCGGCGCCCAGCCCAACTGCCCGCACTGCGGCAAGCCGTTGCGGGAGCCGCCCGCGCGTCACGACGGCTGAGCCGCACGGCGCTGGCGGTCGCACCCCGTGCTGAAACCGGGCTCACGGCGCGACACCCACTCCAGACCACGGCAACCCCGAACGAAGCCGCCCCACCCAACGCCGGGGCATTCGCGGCTGAAGCCGCTCCCACGGGAGGCAGGACAGCGCCGGAGCATGCGCGGCTGAAGCCGCTCCCACGGGAGCCAGGACAGGCGCCGGGGCATTCGCGGCTGAAGCCGCTCCCACGGGAGGCAGAACAGGCGCCGGCGCATTCGCGGCTGAAGCCGCTCCCACGGGAGGCAGAACAGCGCCGGGGCATTCGCGGCTGAAGCCGCTCCCACGGGAGCCAGGACAGGCGCCGGGGCATTCG
>CAYGQN010000377.1:0-4420 GCA_964351795.1 uncultured Gammaproteobacteria bacterium | reverse complement strand
GGCCTTTTGGTCCAGGCGGTTCGGATTGACCACGGCCAGGGCTTCCGGCAGGCGTCGTCGGGCCCGGTATGCGCCGCCCTGCCCGCAGGTCCGATTCGCACCGGGGCCGTCAGGGGTAACGAACGACAATGCCCTCCAGCTCAACCTCCCCGGCAAGCTGGCCCCGCAGCCGATCGGCATCCGCCCGGCGCAGCTCCGGACCCACGCGCACCCGGAAAATCGTGCCCTCCTCGGTCACCAGTTTCTCAACGAAGGCACTGTAGCCGGCCTTGCGCAGACGGGATTCAAGCCCGGCGGCGTTGTCCTCATTGCTGAAGCTGCCCAGTTGCACCGCCCAGGCGGTCAGGCCGACCCGCGTGTCCGCCTGTTCAACCGGCTCCGGCGAGGGGCCATCGTCGGCCCCGGCTGCCGTGTCGGTGTCGACGCCGGTCGGCAGGGTCGGCCTGACGGCGGGCGGGATGACGGGCGCCTCCGCCGGTGGTGGCTCAGCCGGCGGGATCGCGGTATCCAGCGGCACGATTCGTGAGCTGAAACCATCCGCCGGCTGCGCAGGGATGTTGCTCTGCTCGATCGGCCCGGGGGCGGGTTCGGAGTCATCGAACAACATGGGCAGGAAGACCACCGCAAGCGCGCACAGCACCGATGCCCCGACGATACGCTGCCTGACCTGGGGTTCCACCGGCGCCCGATCAGCTGGCGTCGGCCAGCGCTTCGCGCAACAGGCGCTGGGCGGCGGCGACGGTGAGGAAGGAGCCGAACACCAGCACACTGTCATCGGCCGTGCTGCGTTCAGCAGCGAGGGCAAGGGCCGCGGGTACATCCTCGCACAGGGTCACCTCGTCGCGGATCCCGGCCTTGGCCAGGGCCTCTGCGAGCACGTCCGCGCCGCTGCCGCGCGGGCCGCCCAGGCTGACCACCAGCCATTCGTCGACGAATGGCTGCAGGCACTCGATGACGCCCACGGCATCCTTGTCGCGCAGCATCCCGAATACTGCCCGGGTGCGGCCGGCCGGGCGATGGGCCAGCAGGTTCCGGGCCAGGGCTCTTGCCGCATGCGGATTGTGGGCAACGTCCAGGACGACCGGGATGCCGCGGTAGGAACCGGTCTGGAAACGTCCCGGCACGCGGGCCTGGCTGATGCCGGCCCGAATGGCGGCATCGCTGACCGGCAGGCGGTCCTGCAGCAGCTCCAGTGCCATGATGACCCCGGAAGCGTTCTGGTACTGGAACTCGCCGGTGAGGGCCATGGGCGGCATGTCGATCACGCGGGCCGGTTCGCAAAACCAGCGCCAGCCGTCGCCGGCAACCTCGTAGCGAAAGCCCTGGCCAAGCTGATGCAGGCTTGCCCCGATGCGGCTGGCCTCCAGCGCGACGCTGGCCGGCGGCCGGGGATCCGCACACACGGCCGGGCGGTGGGCGCGGAAAATCCCGGCTTTCTCGCGGCCGATGGACTCGCGTTCCGAGCCCAGCCATTCCACGTGATCGATATCGATGGCCGTGAGCAGCGCGCAGTCCGGGTCGATCATGTTCACCGCGTCCAGCCGACCACCAAGGCCGATCTCCAGCACCGCCACCTGGGGACGGTCGCGGTAAAAGATATCGAGTGCCGCCAGGGTGCCGAATTCGAAATAGGTCAGCGGCAGATCACCGCGCGCGGCATCCACCCGGGCAAAGGCCTCGCAGATGGCAGCGTCGCTCGCCTCGATGCCGTCAATGCGAATGCGCTCGTTATAGCGCTCCAGGTGCGGGGAGGTATAGCTGGCCACACGATACCCGGCCGCCGCCAGCACGCTGCACAGCATCGCCACGGATGAACCCTTGCCGTTGGTGCCCGCCACGGTGAATACCGGGAACGGCGGTGCGCCCAGGCCCAGGCGCACGGCCACCTCGCGGCAGCGTTCCAGGCCCAGGTCGATCTCCTGGACATGCAGGGTTTCCTGCCAGCGCAGCCACTGCGCCAGCGAGGAAAAACGGGGGCCCTCGCCGACGCCCGGTGCGCCGTGCCCGCTCATGCCTTGCCGTCATCCTGCGCGGTGGGGCTGGCCGGTGTGTTCTCCGCTGGCTGGGACGGCTCGTCGCTCTCGACCGTGTCCGCGACCGCCTCGTGCAGTTCCTCGGCAGCCTCGGCCATGGCTGGCACGACCACCGGGGCGTCTTCAGCGACAGGGGTTTCCGGCGATGACCGGTGCGTCAGAACGGCCAGCAGCGTGGCCAGGCGCTCGCGCATCTGCGGCCGCGGGATGATGGAGTCCACGAAGCCATGCTCGAGCAGGAACTCGGCGCGCTGGAAGCCTTCCGGCAGCACCTGGCCGACGGTCTGCTCGATGACCCGCGGCCCGGCAAAACCGATCAGCGCGTTGGGCTCGGCCACGTTGATGTCGCCAAGCATGGCGAGGCTGGCGGAAACGCCACCGGTGGTGGGGTCGGTGAGTACCGACACGAACGGCAGGCCGCGCTTGCGCAGGTCCGCCAGCGCGGCGCTGGTCTTGGCCATCTGCAGCAGCGATACGAGCGCCTCCTGCATGCGGGCCCCGCCGCTGGCGGAGAAGCACACCAGCGGGCAGTTGCGGTCGATGCAGGCATCCACGGCCTGGACGAACTTCTCGCCCACCACCGAGCCCATGGAACCACCCATGAACTCGAATTCGAAAGCGGCTACCACCAGCGGCACGGCATGCACGGTGCCGGCCATGATGATCAGGGCGTCGGATTCACCGGTCTTGCGCTGGGCCTCGGCCAGGCGCTCGCGGTAGCGCTTCTTGTCCTTGAAGCGCAGGAAATCCACCGGCTGGACATCCTGCGCCAGCTCTTCGCGACCCTCCGGGTCGAGGAACACGTCCAGACGCCGGCGCGCACCGATGCGCATATGGTGGCCGCATTTCATGCAGACGTTGCTGTTGCGCTCCACCTCCGCGCCGTAGAGCACCGCCTTGCAGGCCGGGCAGCTCGTCCACACACCCTCCGGAATCGAACGCCGGTTGGTGCTGTCGGTACGAATGCGCGAAGGCAGGAGTTTGCTGAACCAGCTCATAGTCTCTCGCGTCCGGTGCGGGGCCGTGCCGGCTTCAGGCGCGAGCGGCCCCGTCGATTGCGGCCCGGTAGGAGCCGATGTAGTCGATGATCATCGCCTGCAGCGAGGCCGCGTCGCCTTCGTGGCGCTCTATGCGTTCGACCAGGGCACTGCCGATGATGACCGCATCACCGATACCGGCCATGGTGGCGGCCATCTGCGGTTCACGGATCCCGAAGCCGATGCCGACCGGCAGGTCGGTCATCCGGCGCAGCGCGGCAACATCACGCGCCACATCGCCGGCATCGGCGCTGGCACCACCCGTGGTCCCCTTCACGGAGACGTAGTATACAAAGCCGCTGGCAGAATCGCAGATTACGCGCCGGCGGGCATCGCTGGTGGTCGGGGCCACCAGGAAGATCGTGCGGATCCCGGCGGCACCAAGCCGCGCCACCAGGTCATGGTCCTCCTCCGGGGGCAGGTCCACCAGCAGCACGGCATCAACGCCGGCCGCCGCGGCCGCCTGCGTGAAGCGCTCCGGGCCCATGGCCTCCAGCGAGTTGAGATAGCCCATCAGCACGATCGGCGTGCTGGGGTCGGTCTGGCGGAAACCGGCCACGGCATCGAGCAGGGTCGCGAGCGTGGTGCCGCCGCTGATGGCCCGATCGCTGGCGCGCTGGATGACGGGCCCATCCGCCATCGGGTCCGAGAACGGCACCCCCAGTTCTATGATGTCGGCACCGGCGCTCACCAGTGCGTGCAGGATCGGCACAGTGGCGTCGCGGTCGGGTATGCCGCCGGTCACGAAGGGGACCAGGGCTGCCGTGCCGCGCTCACGGGCGCGCGCGAAGGCCAGGTCAAGCCGGTGCGGCCCGCCCTGTGGCGCACTCACAGCGCCATGCCTTCGTGCCTGGCGATGGTCTGGATGTCCTTGTCGCCGCGGCCGGACAGGTTCACGACGATGTGCTGGTCGGCGGGCAGTTCGCCCGCCAGGCGCATGGCCCAGGCCACGGCATGGCTGGTTTCAAGCGCCGGGATGATGCCCTCCATGCGAGTGAGATCATGAAAGGCCGCGAGTGCCTCGTCGTCTGTGACCGTCACGTACTGCGCGCGGCCGGTATCCTTCAGCCAGGCATGCTCGGGCCCGACGCCGGGGTAATCCAGGCCGGCGGAGATGGAGTGGGTCGGCAGGATCTGCCCATCCTGGTTTTCCATCAGGTAGGTGCGGTTACCATGCAGCACCCCCGGCCTGCCCGCTGACAGCGGCGCGGCATGGCGACCGCTCGCCAGCCCCTCGCCGCCTGCCTCGACGCCGTACATCGCAACGCCGGTATCCTCGATGAACGGGTGGAACAGTCCAATGGCATTGGACCCACCGCCGCCGCAGGCCACCAGTGCATCCGGCAGGGC
>CAYGQN010000376.1:0-4424 GCA_964351795.1 uncultured Gammaproteobacteria bacterium | reverse complement strand
GGGGTGCTGGCGGCTGAGGTGGAGGCGGGGTGCCGAAAGCCCTAACTGGGGGCTGAGAGCGGCAGCGTGGATCTCGCCAACGGGGGTGACCGGCGGGGGGGTGATGGCGGCCGGCACCCGCGCCAGCGGCAGGTGCGTGGTGACCAGCGCCACCCGCACATCATCGGCCACCAGTAGCATGACCGGCTGCGTCACCCCGCAACGCCCGGCGAGAAACTCGGTATGGCCGGTGAAGGCAATACCGGCATCGTTGATCACCGCCTTGTGGACCGGCGCCGTGCACAGGGCCTGGAAATGGCCCTGCAGGCAGGCATCGCAGGCGGTGGCCAGCATGTCGATGACGGCCTGCGCATTGCGGCAATCGAGCCGACCGGCGATGGCAGGGTTTGCCAGCGGGACCGGCAGGCAGTGCACGCGGCCGGGCTGGTGCAACGGCAATGCTTCGCCCGCGGTAATCGTGACGATATCCACGCTCAGGCCCAGTGCCCGCGCACGCTGCGCCAGCAGGTCCGGATCCGCCGCCACGGCGAGCGCGGCGCCGTCCACCGGGCCGGCCAGGATCTGAAGGACGACGTCGGGTCCGATGCCTGCCGGTTCACCCGTCGTGATCAGGACGCGGCGCGTCACCGCCAGGCTCGCCGATGGTCGTCATCGGCCTCCCGAAGCGGGCATCGCGCTGCAGGCAGGCGCGTTTCACCGAGCCGGGCAGGGCGCCCTGCCAGGCCGCGTGCCTGGACGCCATTCGATGCCGGCCGGTACCGTGCCGACAGGCGGCGGCCGGGCCATGCCCGGAAAGCCATCATGCCGGCTGTCGTTCTGGCGGGGAAAGCCGGTTCAGGCGGGCGCCTGCCTCGCGTGACATGACCGCGGGCGCGGCCCTAGTCGGTAACACGATGCTCCACGTAGGCCTCGTCGCGAAGCTCGCGCAGCCAGGTCTCGTATTTCTCCTCGACCTTGCGGCGACGGATGATCTCGCGCGCCTTGGCGCGCCGCACCTCTTCGGTCCCATCGTAGTCGCGCCGTTCCAGCACGCGCACGATGTGCACGCCGAACTGGCTCTGGAAGGGTTCACTGATTTCACCCGGCGCGAGATCGTTCATGACCTCCTCGAATTCCGGCACCAGGTCGCCCGGGCTCACCCAGCCGAGATCACCGCCTTCCACCGCCGAGCCCCGGTCATCGGAGTGCGAGCGCGCCAGCTCCTCGAACGAATCCCCCGATTCGATGCGGAACTTCAACTGCTCCAGGCGCGTGCGGGCATCCTGCAGGGTCGTGAGCTCGCTTGGCTTGATGAGAATGTGCTGTGGATGGGTCTGCTCCACCACCACCATCTCGCTGCTGCGCTTGTCGGCAAGCTGGATGACATGGAAGCCGCTGCCGCTCTCGATGACATCACTGACATCCCCCTTGTCCATCTGGATGACGGCGGCATTGAAAATCGTGGGGACCTCGGCAGCCTTGCGCCAGCCGAGGTCACCGCCATCGGCAGCCTGCTGGCCATCGGAGTAGCGGGCCGCGGTAGCGGCGAAATCCGCCCCTTCGCGCAGCGCCGTCACCACCTCGAGGGCGCGTTCGCGGGCCTGCTCGCGCTCGTCCTCGGGCGAGCCGGTGGGGCTGGCGATGAGAATGTGCTTGATGCGGAACTCCATGTCGGTTGCGCCCTGCTGCTGCAGGTTGGCGAGCTGGTGGTCGATTTCCCGGTCGGTCACGATGATGCGGTTCTCGACCTCGCGCTGGCGCAGCCGGGTGATGATGAGTTCGTTGCGGATATCCTCGCGAAAGCTGCGGAACTCGTAGCCGTCCTGCTGCAGGATTTCCCGGAACTGCGCAATGGTCAGGCCGTTGTCGGCGGCGATCCGCGCGATGGTACCGTTCAGCGTTTCCTCGTCGATGCGGATGCCGGTCTGTGCGGCGCGCTGGAGCTGGATTTTCTGCAGGATGAGCCGTTCCAGCACCTGCTTCTCGAACACGCTGCGGGGGGGCAGCTGGGCGCCCTGCTGCCGCATCTGGCTGATGACACGGCGCATCTGGTTTTCCAGCTCGCTGCGCATCACCACGTCCTCGTCGACGATCGCGATGATCTCGTCGATGGGCGTGATGGCCGCGGAGGGGTCGATGACCACCGCGAGCAGCCCGGCGAGCAGCAGCGTCAGGCGTTGTCTGAACATTGTCGGTAAGCTGATTTTCATCACCCCACAATACCGCGTTCGTTGGTCGCGTGGCTGAATCCCGGGCCGGCAGGGAAGTCAGAAATCCTGCTCGTAGCCGGGGATGTTGCGCATGAGAAAGGTGGATGTCTGGCGGCCGAAGCCGGCGAGGCCCTTGAGTTCGATCTGCAGGAAGATGCCGGTGTCAAACCGGCCTCCGGCGGTACTGAGGAACCGGCGGGCCGCCGCGCGAACACCCCAACAGCAGCTATTGTATTCGACACCACCGACGACTTCGAGGGTCCGGGAGTCCACCATGGAGTAATTCCAGCGCCCGAAGGTGCTCCATTGCGGGGTGATCGGCCAGCTGAACGAGACGTCGGTCTGCTCGACGTCGGCCGCCTGGTTGACCAGCTGGGTGGAGCGGCGCAGGCGGTAGTCCATGTTCAGGAGCGCGCCGTTGGCGGGCCGGTAACGCAGGCGCAGCGCGCCTTTTTCCGTGCGCTGGAGCTCCGGGTCCCACTGCAGGGTGCCGGAGACCTGGATCTGGTGCGTCAGATTCGCCGTGACTTCGCCGATAAACTCTGAAAAATCCGTGGTTTGCGGGGTTCCGTTGAGTTGCAGCTCGCGATCCTTGAAGTACAGCACCTGGCCCATGGCCAGGCGCAGGCGCTCGAAGCCCGAACCGGTTTCCAGGATGCGGCTGGTCAGCGACAGCGTCATCTGGTTGGTGTCGCCGATGCGGTCCCGGCCCGAGAAACGATCGGGGCGGAACATCTGCCGGAACGTGAAATCGAAGCGACCGCTGTCGAAGCGGGGAATCTCGTCCTGGTCCACCTCGGGGATATAGGCGTAGTAGACCCGCGGCTCCAGCGTCTGCAGGAATCCCGTGCCGGCCATCGAGAACTCCCGCTCGAGAAACAGCGTCGCGTCAACGGTTGCAACGGGCACGGTTCGGGCCGGGTTGTCTTCGGACGTAGGTGCGTTGTCGAGCAGGTACTGCGTGTGGCGCAGTTCCAGCTTGGGCAGTATCTGCCAGCCCCGTCGGCGCAAGGGCAGGCTGAGCGCGGGCCGTAAATCGAGACGGTAGCCGGTTGTGTCGTCCGGGCGGTCGAAATAGACCGACTCGGCCTCGGCGCTGAAGTGAGGCCCGCCCCGCCACAGCCGGATGCCGCGCCAGCGCGCCAGCACCTGCGGCAGACGCGCATAGGGCCCACCGCCAACGAGGCTGGGGTCGACGGTCTGGAAGTCCTGCAGACGACCGCGGATGAACCAGGCGCGGGTGCGATAGTGTACGTCGACCCGGCGGTCCAGGAAGCGGGTACTGGTGACGCCCAGGCTGTTGCCGAAGTCCTCGAAGTACTCGGTATCGGAGACCTGGTTGTAGTCCACCTCGACCCGGCCCCGCCGGCCATGGAAGTACTGGAAATGCTGAATGTCCGCCAACCAGCGGACATCGTCGTCCGATTCGCTGTCCGAGGGCAGGATTTCGCCGTTCACCTCGCCGAAGCCGTCGTCGAGCAGGTAGCGGAACTGCCCGCCGAGCATCAGGCCGCGCTGGCTGAGCAGCCTCGGGGTGATGGTGGCGTCGTACTCGGGGGCGATGTTCCAGTAGAACGGCAGCTGGATATCCATGCCGCTGCGCGCATTGCGGCCTACGGTCGGCGGCAGGAAGCCGGTCTTGCGCTCGTTGGTGAGCGGGAAGGAGATATATGGCAGGTACAGCACGGGCACGTCCTTGACCCGCAGGCGGACGTGCTTGGCGTGGCCCCAGTTGCGATCGTGGTCGAGCTTGATCGAGGAAGCCTGGAAGCGCCAGGCCGGAACCTCGCCCGGACAGGTGGTGTAGGTCACCCCGTTCAGGCGGGTGAGCTCCTTCTGGTTGTCCTGGACGATGACATCGGCCCAGCCGCGACCGCGTTGCCCGCGCAGCTGGAAGCGGCCTTCAGCGAGGCGGCCGAAGTTGCGCTCAAAGGCCACCTGGCCGTTGTCACCCTCCCAGAACAGGCTGTTGTCCCAGTAGCGGGCGGAGCCGGAGAAATTGATCACGCCACCGTCGTTGTCCGTGTACAGCACCCGCTCGGCGGTCAGGGCGCGATCATCGCGAATGATTTCGACCGCGCCCCGGAAGTTCGACGGGCCGTCCTTCTCCAGCGAGCCGTAATCGGCCGTCAGCTGGATGGAGCCGGGTTCCAGCCCCGGTTCGGCGAGTGGTGGCGACGGTATGAACTCCATTGCCGGGCATAACGATGCCGTGCCCGGCAATGGAGTTCATAC
>CAYGQN010000375.1:0-4426 GCA_964351795.1 uncultured Gammaproteobacteria bacterium | reverse complement strand
CGGGCAGGACCTCGCCGGCCGGCCACAGCACCGGTGCGCGGGCCGGTGCTGTGGAGTTGGCCGTGCGCGGGATCGCGTCGGCCGGCGTGACCGGGATCGGTTTCATGGCTGTCCCAGCGGCCAGCCCCGGTAAAACTTGAACCCGGCTGGCCGCTAATCTCGGCGTTGGTTCGTTACGGACCGGGAGCAGACATGACGGGTACAGCAGGGGATGGCAGTGCCAACCACGCCGAGCGCCGGGTCCCGGCGGGACGCCTGTGGTACGTGCGCCGCGGTGCGACGGTGAAAGGCCCATTTGCCGCCGAGGCCGTGCGGCGCTATCTCGTGCTCGGCCGGGTCCGGCGTGACGATGAGCTGAGCGTTGACCAGGAGCGCTGGTCAACCGTCAGTGACCTGCCGATGTTCGCCGGGGACGGCCAGGACCAGCACCCGGCCCCGGCCCTTGCCGGTCTGCGCGAGGACGAACGGTCCGGGTTCGACCGTCGCGCGGCGGGCCCCGAGAGCGGCCGGCCGCGCGGGCCGGACCGTCGTCGCAATGAGGCAGCGGGCACCATTGCAATGCGGCAGCGGCGCAGCCGTCGCCTGCCCGGCCTTGGCCCGGAGGGCCAGGGTGATCGGCGGGCCGTTTGGGTGGTGGCCGTGCTGCTTGTGCTGGTGGCCGCCCTGGCCATCATCGGTCGCGGCCGGGATCCGGCCGCGACGGCGCCGGACTGCCTGGCCGCGCCAGCCCCGGGGGTCAACTGGCGGGGCTGCGCCCTGGCCGGGCGGGGTCTTGCCGGCGCCGCGCTGGCCGGCGCTGACCTTGGCAGTGTCGATGCCGTCGGCGTGAATCTCACCGGGGCCGACCTGCGCGGTGCCAGCCTGGCCTACGCAGACTTCGGCGCGGCCCTGCTGGGGCAGGCCGGCCTGGCCGCCGCGGACCTGCGTGGCGCCCGTCTGGCCGGAGCCTCCCTGGCCGGCGCCGATCTGCGTCAGGCGGACCTGCGCTGGGCGGATTTGCGCGCTGCCAGCCTGGGCGGCGCGCGCCTGGAGGGCGCCCGTCTGGATGGTGCGCTGTGGCTGGATGGCCGTCGCTGCGAGGCGGACAGTCTCGGAACCTGCCGTTGAATCACCGTCCTGCGCTGGTGACGGCCATTGATTGACGTTTGTCGCTTGAAAAAATGAATACAGATCGATAGGATGCGCGTCCTACAGTTGCGGGGTGGAGCAGTCTGGCAGCTCGTCGGGCTCATAACCCGAAGGTCGCAGGTTCAAATCCTGCCCCCGCTACCAAGAGACTTTTACGTGAAAAGCCCCGGTCTCGTGTCGGGGCTTTTTGTTTTCGGCGGTCAAACATGGGCGAGCCAGCGGGTCTGACAGCACTTCTCAAGCCCGTCGTAGAGGCCATGGGCTTGGAGCTCTGGGGCGTTGAACAGCGGCGCCAGGGCCACGGCCAGTTGTTGCGGGTATACATCGATTCCGAATCGGGCGTGACGGTCGATGACTGTGCGGCCGTCAGTGAGCAGGTCAGCGGCGTGCTCGACGTCGAGGATCCGATCAGCGGGGCCTACACCCTGGAGGTGTCCTCGCCCGGCCTGGATCGCCTGCTGTTCAACCCGGAGCAGTACCGGCAATCGATTGGCGAGCTTGTCAGGCTGAGCCTCAAGCTGCCGCGCGACGGACGCAAGCGGTTTCGCGGCAGGATCAGTACCGCCGATGACGAGGCTGTAACGCTGGCAACCGAGGATGGGGATCTTCGTGTTGCCTACACGGCCATAGAGCGCGCCCGGATCGAGCCGGCGCTGTAGCGCGGGCCACACGCGTGTTGGGAGAGTGATGCTTTGATGAACAAGGAAATCCTCACCGTTGTCGATGTCGTTTCCAATGAGAAAGGTGTCGACAAGGACATCATTTTCGAAGCCCTCGAGGCAGCGCTTGCCAGCGCTACCAAGAAGCGCTTCAAGGAAGACGTTGATGTGCGGGTGTCCATAGACCGGGAAACCGGGGAGTATCACGCGTTCCGCCGCTGGCAGGTCATCGACCGGGAGAACCCGCCGGAGCCGGAAGTCGACGAGGACGGCAACGAACTCGAAAGCTTCTACGAGGACGGGGAGTTCGTCCTGCCCTACCCGGACCGGCAGATGGAGCTGGATGAGGCGCGCCAGCGCGACCCGGCCATCGGGGCCGGTGGTTACATAGAGGAATCGCTCGAGGCCGCCGAGTTCGGGCGTATCGCCGCGCAAACCGCCAAGCAGGTCATTGTCCAGCGCGTGCGCGAGGCCGAGCGGGCAATGGTGG
This sequence comes from uncultured Gammaproteobacteria bacterium, assembly GCA_964351795.1. Classification (GTDB taxonomy): domain Bacteria; phylum Pseudomonadota; class Gammaproteobacteria; order JADZEE01; family JADZEE01; genus CAYGQN01. The sequence goes on along the minus strand of CAYGQN010000375.1, from coordinate 2,149 downwards.
TGGAGCAGTACAAGGGCCGTCAGGGCGAGCTGCTGATGGGCGTGGTCAAGCGCGTCGAGCGGGGCAATGTCTTCCTCGACCTCGGCGGCAACGTCGAGGCCATCGTGCCCCGCGAGGACATGATCCCGCGCGAGGCCGTCCGCTCCGGCGACAGGCTGCGCGCCTACCTGAAGGAAGTGCGCAGCGAGAAGCGCGGTCCGCAGCTGTTCATGAGCCGCACGGCCGTGGCACTGCTCATGGAATTGTTCAAGCTCGAGGTCCCGGAAATCGGCGAGGGCCTCATCGAGGTCATGGGCGCTGCCCGCGACCCCGGCCTGCGGGCCAAGATTGCCGTGCGCAGCCTGGACCAGCGCCTCGACCCGGTCGGTGCCTGCGTCGGTATGCGCGGCTCGCGGGTGCAGGCCGTGTCCAACGAGCTCTCCGGTGAGCGCGTGGACATCATCCTCTGGGATGAAAACCCGGCCCAGTTCGTCATCAATGCGATGTCGCCGGCGGAGGTGGTCTCCATCGTCGTCGACGAGGACTCCCACGCCATGGACGTGGCGGTGGTCGAGGAGCAACTCTCCCAGGCCATCGGCCGGGCCGGCCAGAACGTCCGCCTGGCGAGCCAGCTCACCGGCTGGGAGCTCAACGTGATGACCGAGTCGCAGGCCGCCGAGAAGAGCGAATCCGAGGCCACCGAACTGCAGAGCCTGTTCATGACGGCGCTGGACGTGGACGAGGAAATCGCGAGCATCCTGGTGGCCGAGGGCTTCGCCGGCATCGAGGAGGTGGCCTACGTGCCCGAGTCCGAGATGCTGGAGATCGAGGAATTCGACGAGACCCTGGTGCAGGAACTGCGGGGTCGGGCGCGCGACATACTACTCACGCGTGCCATCGCCAACGAAGAGAAACTTGGCGATGCCACCCCTGCCGAGGACCTTCTGGGCATGGACGGCATGGACGAAGCGCTTGCCTACACGCTGGCCGGAAAAGGCATCATCACGATGGAGGATCTCGCAGAGCAGTCGGTCGACGAGCTCTTGGAAATCGAAGGCATGGATGAGGAGCGCGCAGGCGCACTCATCATGACCGCCCGCGCCCCGTGGTTTGCCGAGGCTGACGAAACCGGAAGCGGAGAAGCTGCCGATGGCTGAAGTAACTGTCAAAGAATTCGCCGGTGTGATCGGGGTGCCAGTAGAGCGCCTGATCACCCAGCTCGATGAGGCTGGCCTGCCCAACAAGGCTGCCGCCGACATGATCAACGATGAAGAGAAAAGCCAGCTGCTGGCCTACCTGCGCAAGCGGCATGGCAAGGAAGGCGCGGGCGAGCCTTCGAAGATAACGCTGCGGCGCAAGACGGTGGATGAAATCACTGTCAGCGGTGACCGCGGCCGGACCCGCCCCCGTGCCGGCGCCAAGCCCGCCGGCGGCAAGCGTGTGAGCGTGGAAGTCCGGCGCAAGCGCACCTACGTCAAGCGCAGCGTCGTCGAGGATGAGGAAGCACAGCGCCAGGCCGAGGAGCAGGCCGAGCGCGAGCGCCAGGAAGCGGAAATCCGGGCCGAGGAAGAGCGCCGCAAGGCCGAGGAGGAGGAAGCCCGCCGCCTTGCCGAGCAGGAGCAGGCCGAGCGCGAACGCGCCGAAGCCGAGGCGCGCGCTGCCGAGGAACAGGCCCGCGTCGAACGCGAGCGCCTCGAGGCCGAAGCCAAGAAACAGGCCGAGGACGATCGCCGCAAGACCGCGCCGGCGGAGCCGGCGCGGGCACCCGAGCGGGTGGAATCCAAGAGCGAGCGTCAGAACAAGCGGCGCGAACTGCACGTCGCGGCCAGCAAATCGGGCCGCCGCAAGAAGCGCACCTCCTCGTCCGGGCGCCGCGTTGTGGCCCAGGGCAGCGGCAAGCACGGCTTCGAGCGACCGACCGAGCCGGTCGTGCGCGAGGTGGCCATTCCCGAGAACGTGAGCGTGGCCGACCTGGCCCAGCGCATGTCGGTGAAAGCCGCGGAGGTCATCAGGGCCCTGATGAACCTCGGCACGATGGCCACCATCAACCAGATCATCGACCAGGAAACCGCCGTGGTCGTGGTCGAGGAAATGGGGCACCGGGCCAAGCTCGTCGCCGACAACGAGCTGGAACAGTCCCTGGCGGGCCTGCAGGCGCCGTCCGGAGAGG
>CAYGQN010000374.1:0-4438 GCA_964351795.1 uncultured Gammaproteobacteria bacterium | reverse complement strand
CCGGCACCGGGGCCGGGTCTCAATCGAAGCGGTAGCCTATCCACAGGTTGTGCGACGACAGGTCGGCGCTGCTGCTGGTGGTCACCGGCACCGGCGTGCCGTCGCCCTGGAAGTTCACATCGCCGATGTGCATGTACTCGTACATCAGCTCGATCTGGTGCCTGGGTGAGATGCGCAGCGTGACCCCGGCACCGCCCGAGTACGCCAGGTCGAAGCCCTTGTCCCGGTCCATCAGCACCTCGTTCGCCAGGATGGTACCGCCGGCCACCGTAGTGCCCCGGCTCTCGGCGGACAGGTAGTTCGCGCCGATGCCGCCGAAGGCGAACAGGCTGCCGCGCGGGCCACTGTGTTCCAGGTAGAGCTTGCCCATCACACCGACCCTGTCGAAGCTGATGAACTGGCGGGTGAAGCCGTTGGCCGGTGCGGGCGGTGCCGCGAGTTCGAAGGCCTCGCTGGTGTTGCCCTCGGTCTGGTAGGACGCCTCCAGCTCCACGCGCAGCGGCCGGTTCTTCAGGTAACGACCGAAGGCGATCCCGAGCAGGGCATTGGTATCGTGGCGATCCCGGTCCAGGCTGACCCCGGTGCTGTCCAGTGCCGAGTAGTCGAGGCTGCCCTGGCGGTTGATGGCGGCGCCACCGCGCGCGGAGACGTAGATGCCCGGTTCGAAACTGCCGATGCCGCTGACAGCGGCGGCCGTGCCACTGGCCAGCACGGTGGTGGCGGCAATGGCGGTGGTGATGGCAATGCTGATGCGTTTCATGACGAAACCTCCGGCGAGCGCTGCTCGCGTAAGACGTTTCACCAGCGTTTTATATAAATTACATATATTTATAGTACTTTTGTGAAGCTAATTATAGATTAGGGCTGCGCGCTTCACAAGGCCGGCGTCAGTCGCCGGCCAGTTCGCGGTAACGCGCGGACAGCGCTGCCTCGACGGCCTGGCGGTAGTCGGGCGCATCGACATCGAGCGCGGCGAGAATTTCGCTCAGGTGCTCGTTGTCCTCCCTGCCCTGCCACTGCTTGCGATAGCTGCCATCACGGTAGCCATTGGCCTGGCGAAACAGGTTCAGCACGTTCTTGCCGACGTAGTGGCTGAACAGATCATTGAAGTCGCGGTCGATCTGCCCGAGCAGCACGGGAATCACGGCGACCTTGAACTGGCGCTCGACCAGCGCGAAGCTCGCCAGCGTTTCCACGTCGGCCAGAAAACCGGCACTGTCCAGCGGCCGGCACCAGTCCTCGGCGATGCCGGCGGCCGTGTGCGCCAGCGGCTCGCCGGCATGGATGCGCAGGCTCAGGCCGAAGTGCCAGATGTCCACGATTTCCAGCAGTGCCTGCTCGTGGTCCGGCTGGCCATGCTTCCACCACTTCCAGGTCCCGTAGTGATCCATCAGTTCCGCGCATTCGATCCAGATGGCGCGGTACCAGGCCCGGCCGCGCTGCAGCCAGTCCGCGTCCACGGCGCGGTTCATCTCGTCCTGCATGGTGAGCATGAGCTCGATCTTGCCGGCAATCTGCCCGGGTTCATTCATGGTGGCCCCGCCTCGTGTGCGTGAAGGGGCGGATTGTAATGCAGTGGCGCTCGCCTACCGGTATCGGCAATCCTTATAATCCGCCGCCATGACCAACCCGCCTGCCCAGGACAGCCCCGCCCGCCGCGGCTATCGCATGCCAGCCGAATGGGAGCCGCACAGCGGCTGCTGGTTCAGCTGGCCCCACAACCGGGAAACCTGGCCGGACGGGCTGGCGCCCGTGGAAGCGGCCTTCGTGGCCATGGCGGCAGCGCTGGCCCCCACCGAGACCGTGCACCTGAACGTGCTCGATGCAGGTCATGAGCGCCACGTGGCGTCGCTGCTGGCCGGCGCCGGTGTAAGCGGCAATGTCCGCCTGCACCGTATTCCCACCAACGATGCCTGGTGCCGCGACCATGGCCCGCTGTTCCTGGTCGGCGCCGGCCAGCCGCTGCTGGCCCTGGATTGCCGCTACAACGCCTGGGGCGGTAAATACCCCCCTTTTGATCGCGATGACGCGGCAGCCGCGGCCATGGCCGCGGCGCTCGGCTGCGAGCTCTGGCGGGAAACCCTGGTGCTGGAGGGCGGCTCCGTTGATGTCAACGGGGCCGGCGCGGTGCTCACGACCGAACAGTGCCTGCTGAACCCCAACCGCAACCCGCAGCTCTCGCGCGGGGATATCGAACAGCGTCTGTGTGCCCTGCTGGGTGTGGAGCAGGTGATCTGGCTGGGTGAGGGCATCGTCGGCGACGACACCGACGGCCACATCGATGACATCACCCGCTTCGTCGCCCCGGACCGGGTCGTGACCGTGGTGGAGAGCGATCCGCAAGACAGCAACTACGCGGCGCTGCGCGGCAACCGGAGCGCCCTGGCCGAGGTGCGCCTGGCCGGCAACCGCCCCCTGGAGATACTGGAGCTGCCCATGCCCGCCCCGCTGTTTCACGGGCAGACTCGCCTGCCGGCCAGCTACGCCAATTTCTACGTCGGCAACGGCGTGGTGCTGCTGCCCGCCTTCGATGATCCGATGGACGAGGAGGCAGTCGGCGTGCTGCGGCATTGTTTCCCCGGACGGCAGGTCGTGAAAGTGGACTGCCGGGACCTGGTGAAGGGCCTCGGCGCGGTGCACTGCCTCAGCCAGCAGGTTCCGGCCGCTTGAGCGCCGCCCCGACAGGTTGCGGCAGCCTGATGCTTGACCTATCCTGCGACGCCCCGGTTCCGGGCCGCGCAGGATTGCCCGGGCCCACCGGACCGGTATCGTGGCGGCGGTCCTGCAGTCTCCCGTGGCAGCCGTTGTCCGGTCGCATCCGCCGGCCATGACGGGCCCGACAGCCGGCGCCCGTTCGCCAGCGGGTATTGCCGAGGAGAAAAGCATGAGCCAAGCCCCCGCCAGTCGCCGCAAGGTGCAGGAAACCATCCCGCCACTCGCCGACGTGAGCGCCGTTGCGTCATTCGCACGCCATCATTTCCGGCATTTCAACGGCGCCACACTGATCGATGCCGCCGACGGCTGGAACAAGCTGCTGGACGCCGGCGGCAGCATGTTGCTGACCCTCGCCGGCGCCATGAGCACAGCGGAACTCGGCCTGTCCCTGGCCAGCATGATCCGCGCCGGCAAGGTGCAGGCAATCTCCTGCACCGGCGCAAACCTCGAGGAAGATCTGTTCAACCTCGTCGCCCATGATCATTACGTGCGCGTGCCCCATTACCGGGATCTCAGCCCCGCCGAGGAAGAGGCCCTGCTGGAACGCGGGCTGAACCGGGTGACCGACACCTGCATCCCGGAAGAGGAAGCCTTCCGCAAGATCGAGCACCACATCCTGCGGGAATGGCAGCAGGCAGAGGCCGCCGGAGAGCGGTTGTTCCCGCACGAGTTCATGTACCGCCTGCTGCGCTCGGGCCGGCTGGACGGCGACTTCCAGGTCGACCCGGCCGACAGCTGGCTGGTGGCCGCCTGCGAGCGCGACCTGCCCATCTTCGTGCCCGGGTGGGAAGACTCCACCATGGGCAACGTGTTCGCGGCGCACTGCATGAACGGGGATTTGAAGTCACCGACGCTGGTGCGCGGCGGTATCGAGTACATGATGGAGCTGGCCGGCTGGTACCAGCGCAGCTGCCGCGGTGCCGGGATCGGCTTCTTCCAGATCGGTGGTGGCATTGCCGGTGATTTCCCGATCTGCGTCGTGCCCATGCTCGAGCAGGATCTGCACATCGAGGATATTCCGCGCTGGGCGTACTTCTGCCAGGTAAGCGACTCGACCACCAGTTATGGTTCCTACTCCGGCGCCGTTCCGAACGAGAAAATCACCTGGGGCAAGCTGTCCGCAGATACGCCGAAGTTCATCATCGAGTCGGACGCAACCATCGTCGCTCCCATCGTGTTTGCCTGCGTGCTCGCGCACGAGGCCGCCTGATCACCGATGGCCGTCACCTCGCAGGACCTGCCCCTGCCGCCGGCCGGCGAAGCCGACACCTGGACCGCGGCCGACGCCGAAGAGCTCTACCGCGTCGGTGTCTGGAGCGACAACTACTTCCGCATCGATGACCACGGCCAGGTGTACGTCCAGGCCGGGCCGGAGTTGCCCCGGATCTGCATAGCGGATGTCATCGCCGAGCTGCGCCGTCGCGAGATCAGCATGCCTGTGCTGCTGCGCTTCCAGGATATCCTGCGCAGCCGGGTGGTACGTCTGAACGAAGCCTTCGCCACCGCCATCAGCGATGCCGAGTACCAGGGCCGCTACCGCGGGGTCTACCCCATCAAGGTCAACCAGCTGCACGAGGTCGTCGAGGAAGTCATCGAGGCCGGCCGCCCCTGGGGCATGGGCCTGGAATGCGGCTCCAAGGCCGAATTCGTCGCCTGCCTCGCCCACCTTGCCGACGATGACATGCCGCTGGTGTGCAACGGCGTCAAGGATGGCGACATGCTG
>CAYGQN010000373.1:2483-4442 GCA_964351795.1 uncultured Gammaproteobacteria bacterium | reverse complement strand
ACCGCCGGGGGGATCGATTCCCACATCCACTTCATCTGCCCGCAGCAGATCGAAGAGGCGCTGGTGTCCGGCATCACCACCATGCTCGGCGGCGGCACCGGGCCGGCCACCGGTACCAATGCCACCACCTGCACGCCCGGCCCCTGGAATATCCACCGGATGCTGCAGGCGGCCGACGTCATGCCCATGAACCTCGGCTTCATGGGCAAGGGCAACGCCTCGCGCCCGCAGGCGCTGCAGGAGCAGATCGCCGCCGGCGCCATGGGCATGAAGCTGCACGAGGACTGGGGTACCACCCCCGCGGCCATCGATACCTGCCTGCGTGTGGCCGATGCCGAAGACGTGCAGGTGGCTATTCACACCGACACCCTGAACGAATCCGGCTTCGTGGAAGACACCATCGCCGCCATTGCCGGCCGCGCCATTCACACCTATCACACCGAGGGCGCCGGTGGCGGCCATGCGCCGGACATCATCCGCGTGGCCGGCCTGGCGAACGTACTGCCATCGTCCACCAATCCCACGCGCCCCTACACCGTCAACACGGTGGACGAGCACCTCGACATGCTCATGGTGTGTCATCACCTGTCACCGGCCATTGCAGAGGACGTCGCCTTTGCCGAATCGCGGATCCGCCGCGAGACCATTGCCGCCGAGGACATCTTCCATGATCTTGGCGTGTTCTCGATGATCGCCTCGGATTCCCAGGCCATGGGCCGGGTCGGCGAAGTGGTTCTGCGCACCTGGCAGACCGCCCACAAGATGAAGCTGCAGCGTGGCGCCCTGCCCGGGGACCCGGCCCGGCACGACAACCTGCGGGCGCGGCGCTACATCGCCAAGTACACCATCAACCCGGCCATCACCCATGGCATCGCCCACGAGGTCGGTTCCCTGGAAGTGGGCAAGCTTGCCGACATCGTGCTTTGGGATCCGGCCTTCTTCGGTGTGAAGCCGGCGCTCATCATCAAGGGCGGGATGATCGTCTCCGCCCCGATGGGTGATCCGAACGCGTCCATCCCGACCCCTCAGCCGGTGCACTACCGGCCCATGTTCGCTGCCTTCGGCGGTGCCGTGCAGGCAACCTCGATGCTGTTCCTGCCTGCTGCGGCCATCAGGGCGGGGGTACCCGCCGCCATTGGCCTGGGCAAGCGCATCGGCCAGGTGCGCGGCTGCCGCAGCATCGGGAAGGCCGACATGAAGCTCAACGATGCCATGCCCGACATCAGCGTGGACCCGCAGACCTACGAGGTGCGCGCCGACGGTGAACTGCTCACCTGCGAGCCGGCAACCGAGCTGCCGATGGCGCAGCGCTACTTCCTGTTCTGAGCATGCTGGAACTCACCCGGCGACTGGCCACGCCCCAACCCGCTGCCGCCACGCTCACCCTGGATTACGAGCAGCGCACCCGCGGACGTCTGCGCGTGCAACTCGATGACGGCCGCGCGGCGGGCCTGTTCCTGGAGCGCGGTCTCACCCTGCGCGGCGGGGATTGCCTCACCGCCGCCGACGGCACAGTGGTGCAGGTGCGGGCGGCAGCGGAGCTCGTGTCACGGGTGGTCACAACGGATCCTCTGCTCCACGCACGGCTGTGCTATCACCTCGGGAACCGGCATGTGCCGCTGCAAATCAGCCCTGGCGAGGTCCGCTATCGCCACGACCATGTGCTCGACGACATGGTGCGCCACCTCGGTGCGGTGGCGGAGTCGGCGCAGCTGCCCTTCGAGCCCGAAGACGGTGCCTACAGTGCCCACCGCCACGGCGACGGGGTGCCGGCACACACGCACGACCATCCGCATTCGCATGATCACGGGCACTGACACCAATGCCCGTGCCGCTACGGCGCTCGTGTCCTCGCCGCTGGCCCTCGTGCGGCTGCTGCAGCTGGTCAGCCCGGCCCTGCCGGTTGGTGCCTACGCCTTCTCCCAGGGCCTGGAATGGGCGGTGGACAACGGTGAGGTG
>CAYGQN010000373.1:0-2473 GCA_964351795.1 uncultured Gammaproteobacteria bacterium | reverse complement strand
GGGCTGGCGGCGCGTGAAACCATGGAGCTGCGCCGCGAGGACAGGCACCGGGCGGCGGCCATGACGCGTCTGCTGGGTGCGCTTGGCATCGAGCGCGATGCGGCGTGGGCGCGGGCGCTGGCGGAGTCGCCGCTGGCGCCGTTCGCCCTGGCCTGCACCGAATGGCGGATCGCGCCCGCGGAGGCCGCCCTGGGGCACGCCTTCAGCTGGCTGGACAACGCCGTGGCCGCGGGTATCAAGCTGATTCCCCTTGGCCAGTCTGCCGGCCAGGGTGTGCTGCATGCCCTGGCCGCGGAGCTGCCGGCGCTGGTCGAGGCCGCCGGCCAGGTGCCCGATGCCGGGATCGGCGCCAGCGCGCCGGCCATGGCCATCGCCAGTGCCTGCCATGAAACCCAGTACAGCCGGCTGTTCCAGTCATGAGCAGCGGCGACTTACGTTCAACTTGGAGGAGACCATGACAAAGCCATCCAGCCCACTGCGCGTGGGTGTCGGCGGGCCGGTCGGTTCGGGCAAGACCGCCTTGCTCGAGGGCCTGTGCAAGTCCATGCGCGATGACTACGAGATTGCCGTGGTCACCAACGACATCTACACGCGCGAAGACCAGCGCATCCTGGTGGAGGCCCAGGCGCTGCCGGCCGAGCGCATCATCGGTGTGGAAACCGGCGGTTGTCCGCACACGGCGGTGCGCGAAGATGCTTCCATCAACCTTGCGGCCATCGCCGACCTGCAGGCGAGCTTCACCGACCTTGATCTCATCTTCGTGGAAAGTGGCGGTGACAACCTGGCCGCCACCTTCAGCCCGGAGCTGGCCGACCTGATGATCTACGTGATCGATGTGGCCGAGGGCGAGAAGATCCCGCGCAAGGGTGGGCCCGGGATCACGCGCTCGGACCTGCTGGTGATCAACAAGATTGACCTTGCGCCCTACGTCGGCGCCTCGCTCGAGGTAATGGCAGCCGATACCCGTCGCCAGCGCGGCGAGCGGCCCTTCGTGATGACCAACCTGCGCGCCGGCGAAGGCCTGGCCGACATAGCCGCGTTCATCGTCCGCGAGGGCATGCTCGGCCCCGGTCGTCGAGCGGCGATTGCCTGAGGCGCGACATCGACAATTTTTCTGGGAGATAGGAATCATGGCTCTGCGCTCAATACTGTTAATCCTCGCAATCCTGTTCGCACCGTCCGTGCTGGCCCACGGGGATGGCGGCAGCACCATTGCCTCGGGGCTGCTTCACCCGCTGGTCGGCGCGGATCACCTCGCCTTCCTGGTGGGCGCCGGACTGTGGCTGGCCAGCACCCGCAGGGCGGCGGCTGTCGGCGCGGGGGCGATCGCCGCCGGCCTTTGTACCGGGGCGGTGCTCGGTCTGCTCGTGGCGCCCGGCAACGGGGTGGAATGGCTGCTGGCGCTGTCGGTGATGGCGGCAGGCTTCGGCCTGGTGACTGCGCTGCGCGCACCGGCTGCCGCGACGGCAATGACCATCGCGGGGCTGTCGGTGCTGCACGGCTGGGTCCACGTGGCAGAGATCCCCGGCGCGGCGGCGCCGCTGTCCTGGTGGGTTGGCGTGCTGACCGCATCCCTGTCGCTGTACGGGCTTGGTTTGATGGCTGGCCGCGTGCTCGGTCGGGACGGGCCGGCGCCGCTGCGCATCAGCGGTGCTGTCGGGATCATGGGCGGGGTGGCGCTGCTTCTGGCCGTGTAGGCATCGCGCCCGCGCGCCGTCCAGGGCGGTACGGCCGCCTCAGAGGCACGACCGTGCCTGGATGATGCCTGTCCCCGACTTCCCGGGCCGCCGCCCTACTTCCCGGGCCGCCGTAGGGCCGACTTCAGTCGGCCGGGCAGCGGGGAGAGTCGGGGGGGAGAGTCGGGGACAGCCACATTTCCTGGACCTGACTGTATGCCTGTCCCCGACCGGGGCGGCTGAGGAAACGATGGCTGTCCCTGACTACGGTCCGGACTGGGTCCCCTCGAATCTATGCCTGTCCCCGACTGGTCGCGACTGGGCCAGAGAAAAGATGGGTGTCCCCGACTGCCCGTCCCCTACTTCCCGGGCCGCCGCCCTATTTCCCGGGCCGCCGTAGGGCCGACTTCAGTCGGCCGGGCCAAGGAAGTCGAGGGCGGAGAGAGTCGTGCGGAGAGTCGGGCGGCGGAGAGTCGGGGACAGCCACATTTCCTGGACCTGACTGTATGCCTGTCCCCGACAGCCGACTGCTCCCCGTGCAATCGATGCCTGTCCCCGACTGGGTGCTCATCGATGCCTGTCCCCGACTGGGTGAGGGAAACGATGGGTGTCCCCGACTGGGCCTCCCCGACTGGGCCACCTTCCCCGACTGGCCCGACTGGGCCAGAGAAAAGATGGGTGTCCCCGACTGTCCTCCGACTGGCCCGCGTGTCCCCGACAGGGTGCGACTGGGCCCCGCGTGACTGTATGCCTGTCCCCGACAGGGTGGGGAAAAGATGGGTGTCCCCGACTGGGGG
>CAYGQN010000372.1:0-4442 GCA_964351795.1 uncultured Gammaproteobacteria bacterium | reverse complement strand
TGATCGTCTCGATCATGTGCACCGGGATGCGGATGGTGCGGGCCTGGTCTGCGATGGAGCGGGTGATGGCCTGACGAATCCACCAGGTGGCGTAGGTCGAGAACTTGTAGCCGCGCCGGTATTCGAACTTGTCCACCGCCTTCATCAGGCCGATGTTGCCTTCCTGGATGAGGTCGAGGAACAGCAGGCCGCGGTTGGTGTACTTCTTGGCGATGGAGATGACCAGGCGCAGGTTGGCCTCGACCATTTCCTTCTTCGCGCGGCGGGCCTTGGCCTCGCCGATGGACATGCGGCGGTTGATTTCCTTGAGTTCACCGATGGTGAGCCCGTTCTCCTCTTCGATGGCGCGCAGCTTTGCCTGCGCCGCCTCGATTTCCTCGCGGTGCTCCTTGAAGCCGGCCACCCAGGGCTTGCGTGAACGCAGGACCTTGGTTACCCAGTTCTCGTCGGTTTCGCTGTCGATGAAGCTGTTGACGAACTCCTTGCGCGGCATGCCCGCCTCGCGCACGGCGATTTCCATGATGCGCTTTTCCTGCGCCCGGACGCGGTCGATGACGCCACGGACATAGGCGGTGAGCTGCTCGGTGAGCTTGGGCACCACCTTGAATTGCAGGTATTCCGCCGCGAGCTCTTCGCGCAGCTGCTGGGTGCGCTTGTGATCGCGACCGTTGCGCTTGGCGGCGTTGTTCACCTTCTTAGCCAGCTTGGCATAGGCGTCGAAACGGGCGGCGACCTCTTCCGGGTCGAGCTGGCCCGCCAGCGGATCGTCCTCTTCGTCGTCGTCGTCATCGTCGCTGTCGTCGTCGTTGGAGTCGGCTGCAGCGCGGTTCACGGCCGGCGGCGGGGTATCCGGTGCGTTCGGGTCGATGAAGCCGGCGATCACGTCGGTGATCTTCAGCTCGCCAGCCTCGATCCTGGCGTACTGGTCGATGAACATCTGCGTGACGATGGGGAAGTCCGACAGCGCCGAGGCCACCTGGTTGAGGCCCTCCTCGATACGCTTGGCAATGCGGATCTCGCCCTCGCGGGTGAGCAGGTCCACCGTGCCCATTTCGCGCATGTACATGCGCACGGGATCGGTGGTGCGGCCGAACTCGTTGTCGACGGTGGTGGCCAGCGCCGCGGCAGCGGCCTCGGCGGCCTCTTCGTCGGTGACGGTGTCCTGCAGCAGGATCGCATCGGCATCGGGCGCGGTTTCATGCACCGTGATGCCCATGTCGTTGATCATGTTGATGATGTCTTCGATCTGCTCCGGATCGACGATGTCATCGGGCAGGTGGTCGTTCACCTCTGCGTAGGTCAGGAAGCCCTGCTCCTTGCCCTTGGCAATGAGCTGCTTGAGCCGGGACTGTTCGTCCCCGGATTCGAGCTCTTCGAGAGTGTCCATGCGATCTTTCCGAAGTATATGAAAATCAGGTGATTAGCGGCGTTCGAGCAAGTGTAGTAGAAAACACTGCTTTCGCCAGCGCGAAACCGGAAATTATACACCGAAGCGGCCATGCCCATCCAGCGGTGACCGCATGCGGGCGGCCGGGACAGTGGCTGGTGGACCCCCGGAACGGCTAGGGGCGTGGTGGCCGTCGGCGGGCCAGGCGTTCGCGCAGGGCGGCCTTGTCTTCCTCTGACAACTCACTCGGCCGTCGGTTCGTCACCAGGGCCTCGAAGCCGGACCGGTCCAGCGTGGCACGCAGTTTCTCCACCCCGGCATGGAACTCCGCTGCCAGGGCCGCAGTGTCGATGCCGGTGTCCCGCGCCAGCAGGCGCTGCAGGTGCGGGCCGTGTTCGGAATCGCGCCAGTGTTCCAGCAGCACGCCGGTGCTGCTCACGCCCTGTGCCTGGATGAAATCGATGAGATCACACAGCAGGCCGGCACCGGGTTGCTGCAACTGGCGCAGCGCCGCGGCGTCCTGCACATCGCGGGCGAGCTCTGGCTCGTGCAGCAGGGCCTGAATGGTGCGCGCCACCAGCGACAGCGGCTGGCCGGGCCCGCCGTGCCGGGCGGGCCGGCCGGCGCGGGGCCGGGCCGGCGTGCCCTGGCTGATGGCGCGGCGGAGCGGGTCGGTGTCCATCCGGGCGAGTTCCGCCAGCCGGCCCAGGGCCAGTTCATGGAAGGCGCCGGCGGGCATGGCGGTCAGCAGCGGGCGGGCCAGTTCGACCAGGCGGGCACGGCCGTCGATGCTGGCCATGTTCACCTGGCCGCCGAGTTCCTCGAACAGGAACTCCGACAGCGGCGTGATGCGGGCCGGGTCGGTGAAGGCTTCCGGGCCCGCCTTGCGCACCAGAGAATCCGGATCCTCGCCGGCGGGCAGGAACACGAAGCCGGCCGTGCGGCCGTCGCGCAGCAGCGGCAGTGACTGCTGCAGCGCCTTCCAGGCCGCGCGGCGGCCGGCGGCATCGCCGTCGAAGCAGAACACCACCTCCGGCACGACCCGGAACAGCCGTTCCAGGTGCTCGCGGGTGGTCGCCGTGCCTAGCGTGGCCACCGCGTTGTTCACGCCGAACTGCGCCAGGCCCACCACGTCCATGTAGCCCTCGACCACCAGCAGGCGGTTCAGCTCACGGTTCTCGCGCCGGGCGCGGTACAGCCCGTACAGTTCGCGGCCCTTGTGGAAGACGGGTGTTTCCGGCGAGTTCAGGTACTTGGGCTCCTCGTCGCCGAGCACCCGGCCGCCGAAGCCGACCACGCGGCCGCGATGATCATGGATGGGGAACATGATGCGATCGCGGAAGCGATCGTAGTGGCTGCTCTCGCGCGGGATCAGCAGGCCGGCCTGTTCCATCCGGGCGCGGCTGGCCGCGTCGGTGCCAAGCGCCTTGAGCAGGTTGTCCCAGCCCGCCGGCGCGTAGCCGATGTCGAAGGCGGCGGCGATTTCCCCGCTCAGCCCGCGCTGCTTCAAATAGTCGACGGCCCGTTCGGCCTGTGCATGCTGGCGCAACTGGCGGGTATAGAAGCGCTGTGCGGCGGCGAGTTGATCATAAAGGCCGGTCAGGTCGCGCTCCGGGCGTCGTTCGCCGCCGCCCTCGCGGGGCACCTGCACACCTGCGCGGGCGGCCAGGTCCTCGATGGCCTCGGGGAAGTCCATGCCGGCGTGCTCCATCAGGAAGCTGATCGCCGAACCGCTCGCCCCGCAGCCGAAGCAATAGTAGAACTGCTTGTTCCGGCTGACGGTGAAGGAGGGGCTGCGTTCGTTGTGGAAGGGGCACAGCGCCTTGTAGTCGTGGCCGGCCTTCTTCAGCGATACGTATTGCTCGACCACCTCGACGATGTCGACGCGATTGAGCAGGTCATCGATGAAGGCTCTGGGGATTTGTCCGGCCACCCGGGCTCCTCGGGGACGATGGCCCGCGCGGCCGCTGCGGGCCGGGCGATGCCTGGAAGGACCGGATTATACGGCGGGCCGGAGGGCCCGCGGGATGCTCAGGCCAGGCGCGCCTTGACCAGCCTGCTGACCTCGGCCATGTCGGCACGGCCCTGGGCGGCGGGCTTGACGATGGCCATTACCCGGCCCATGTCCCGGGCCGATTCGGCGCCCGCCTCGGTGATGGCCTGCTCGATGAGCGCCTGCAGCTCGGTTTCGCTGAGCGCCGCCGGCAGGTATTCCTGCAGGAGTTCGAGCTCGTACTGCTCCTTGTCGGCGAGATCATCCCGGCCGGCTCCGCGGAACTGGCTGATGGACTCGCGCCGCTGCTTGACCATCTTGTCCAGCATGGCCAGCACCTGCTCGTCGTCGAGCGTGATGCGCTCGTCCACCTCGCGCTGCTTCAGGGCCGCCGTGATGAGGCGCATGGCGGCCACGCGTTGCTTGTCGCCGCTCTTCATGGCGACCTTCACATCGTCGCGGATTCGCTGCGCCAGCTCGCTCATGGCGATTTGCCGGGCCCGGAGGGAAGGAGGGTGATCAGTGCTGACGCGTAAAGCGCGCCTGCAGGCGGGAGAGCTTCTTCTGCCAGCGCTTCACCGCCGCGGCGGCCTTGCGCTTGCGCACCTGGGTGGGCTTTTCGTAGTACTCACGGCGGTGTACCTCGGCGAGTACGCCGGCCTTTTCACAAGCACGCTTGAATCGACGCAGGGCAACGTCGAAGGGCTCGTTGTCGCGAACCTTGACTGAGGGCATAAACTTCCGTTCCTGTTATCGTTTGAGTTGGTGCGCTGCAACACGCGGCGAAAACGCGAAATTGTAGGCCGGCGCCGGGTAGATTGCAAAGCCTGCGCGCAGGCCGGCGGTGAGGAGAAGCCAATTGCGGGTTCTGGGGATAGAGACTTCCTGTGACGAGACGGGCGTGGCGGTGTATGACAGCCAGCGTGGCCTGCTGGGCCAGCAGCTGTACAGCCAGGCGGACATGCATGCCCTGTATGGCGGCGTGGCGCCCGAGCTCGCCTCGCGCGACCACGTCAAGCGGGTCCTGCCGCTGGTGCGTGCCTGCCTGGATGAAGCCGGCAC
>CAYGQN010000371.1:0-4467 GCA_964351795.1 uncultured Gammaproteobacteria bacterium | reverse complement strand
TCGTCGGGAATCAGCAACTCCGGCGTAGCGGCGAGGGCCATGGCGATGACCACGCGCTGCGCCATGCCGGTGGACAACTCGTGGACGTAGGCCTGCAGGCGCCGGCCGGCATCGTGGATGCCCACCAGTTCGAGCATATGCACGGCATGGGCGCGCGCCTCGGCCGCGCTGGCGCGACGGTGCGCGCGGTACACGTTCACCAGTTGCGCCCCCACGGTGAGCATGGGGTGCAGGGCATTGCGCGGGTTCTGGGTGATCAGCCCGATCCGCGCGCCGCGGATGGCGGCCAGTTGCGAGGCCGGCAGGCGCAGCAGGTCCTCACCATCGAACAGCACCCGGCCGGCCGTGATGCGCCCGCCGCCGCGGACCAGGCCCACGAGCGCCAGCAGCGCCGTGGACTTGCCGCAGCCGGGCTGGCCCATCAGGCCCACGAACTCCCCGGCATGCACCGCCAGGCGGAAATCCTGCACCGCCGTCACCTCGTCCCAGGCAACCGTCAGCCCCTCGGCCTGCAGCAATGCGCGGGGCAGATCCGCCGCGGCCGTGCTCATCGGAAGCGCGCCTCCAGGGCATTGCCAAGCACGGCGAAGGAGAACACCGTCAGGCTGATGGCCACCCCCGGGAACACCGACGTCCACCACCAGCCGTAGTTCAGATCGCCCGCCCCCTGGGAGATCATCAGGCCCCATTCGGGCGTGGGCGGCGGCACGCCGGCACCGACGAAGCTCAGCCCGGCGGTGAGAATGATGGCAAAGCCGATGGTCACCGACAGTTGCACCAGCGAGGGCACCAGCGAGTTCGGCAGCACGTGCCGCCAGGCGATGTACCAGTTGCCGGCGCCGGCGGCCCGGGCCGCCTCCACGTAACCGCGGCGCGACTGCGTCATGGCCTCGGCGCGGGTCAGGCGCAGGAAGATGGGCGTGTACACCAGGCACAGCGCGGCAATGATGTTGATGGTCTGGCGACCGGCCAGCGCCACCAGCACCATGGCGGTGATGAACACCGGGAAGGACTGCAGCACATCCGAAAAGCGCAGCAGCAGCGCGGTTGCGGGGTTGCGATAGAAGCCGGCGACCAGCCCCAGCCCGGTGCCCAGCACCAGCGACAGCAGCGCCCCGCACAGCGCGATGGTCACGTCGGTGCGCGGCGCGGCGATCACGCGCGAGAACACGTCCAGGCCGTAGAAGTCGGTGCCGAACCAGTGCGGCGGGGTGTCCAGCCTGCCCGTGAGGCTGGCACCGATGAGTGCCGGCCACTGCGACAGCGGCGGCGGCGGCACGCCCACATGGCCGGTGGCCTCGCGCGGATCCCAGGGTGCGATGGCCGGGCCGATGACAGCCAGCACCACCACCAGCGCCGACACGCCGGCCCCGAACAGCAGCAGCCAGCGCCCGCCGCGCGAGCCGGGCGGGCGCAGCGGCCGGCCGGCCGCCACGGCCGCGCTGGCATCGGTATCCATCGCCCCGCTCACCGGCTTCTGGCCCGCGGGTCGAGCAGCGCGTGCAGGATATCCACCAGCAGGTACACCAGCAGCGCCACGAAGGCCACGCCCAGCACCGCCCCCTGGATGGCGGGGTAGTCCATGTTCAGAATGGCCCGCACCGAGTACTGGCCCACGCCGTTCAGCGAGAACACCCGCTCCACGGTGACGGCCGCCGACAGCAGCACGCTGAAGAACACCGCCAGCAGCGTCAGCGTGGGCGTGAGTGCCGAGCGCAGCGCGTAGCGCGCGACCGTGCGTTCGGGCAGGCCGCAAGCGCGGGCGAACAGCACGTAGTCCGATTCCAGCGCGCGCAGCGTGTTCTGGCGAATCATCTTGATGATGGCCCCCGACACGGTGAACACCATGGTGATGACCGGCAGCGCGAGATAACCGAAGGCGCTGACGAGCACGTCCCAGCGCCCCCGCAGCACGCTGTCGATGAGAATGAAGCCGGTAACCGGCTCGGGCGGCAGCAGCACCGGGTCGAACCGCCCGAGCGGGGCCGGCGCCAGGCCCAGGGTGAAGGCGAACACCAGGATGAACAGCAGGCCCCACCAGTAATCGGGCTGCGAGCCGGCGAACATGCCCCAGGCCCAGGCGCCGCGGTCCACGACACCGCCCGGGCGCGAGGCCGCGGCCATGCCCACCGGCAGGGCGATGAGCAACGACAGCGCGAGTGCCAGCACCACCACCTCCAGCGTCACCGGCAGGCTGCGCAGCAGCTCCTGGCGCACCGGCTCGTTCGACTCCCAGGACACGCCCAGGCTGCCCTGCAGCAGGCCACCGCCAGCCTGGCCATCACTGAGGCCGAGGAAGTCGGTGAACTGCATCAGCAGCGGCCGATCCAGGCCAAGCGCCGCCCGCGATTGCGCATAGGCCTCGGGGCTGGCGTTCATGCCTACCAGGCGCGCGACCGGGTCCGCCGGCATCAGGCGGATGATGAAGAACACCAGCACGGCCAGCGTCGCCAGCTGGAGGCCGGCGATCAGCAGGCGCTGCAGCACGTAGCGCAGCATCAGCGCGCCGGCGCCATCGTCAGCGGGTACCACAGCACCGCGCGGGTGGGATGCAGGGTGAGCCCGCGCAGGCCGGGCCGGAAGGCCCAGCGGGTCTGGAATTCCAGCATCGGAATCGCCGCCAGGCGACGGTAGAGGATCTGCTGCGCCCTGCCCAGCAGGGCTTCGCGGCGGGCGGCGTCGGGCTCGACCAGCGCCTCGGCGTACAGCGCGTCCACCTGCGAATCGGAGAAGTTGGTCATGTTGTTCAGGCCCGCCGGCGGCGTGATGTAGGACAGCAGGATGGCGTAGGCGGCATCCACGCCGATGGGCGTGAGGCCGTCGTACAGGGACAGGGGCAGATCCTTTTTCACCAGCTGGCGATCCGAGAGCTGCACATCGGGCAGCGGGTCCAGCTCCACCGGAAAGCCCACCGCCCGCAATGCCGTGCGCAACTGCGTTGCAATGGGCCCGAGGATGGCCTCGCGATTGATGCCGTAGGACAAGCGGAACACCTCGGCATGGCGTTCCAGGCCGCGCCCGCCCGGGTAACCGGCCTCGGCCAGCAGGCGCCGGGCGGCATCGGGGTTGTAGTCATAGCGCCGGTCCGGCACCGCGTAGCCGGGGTACAGGGATGGCACCATGCCGTGGTACTGGCGGGCATGGCCGAAGAAGCCGTCCTCGATGAGCTGCGCGTAGGGCACGGCATGGGCCAGCGCGCGGCGCACGCGCTCGTCGTCCAGCGGCGGTGAGCGCCAGTTGGCCATGAGCATGAGGCTGGCGTTGAGATAACCGCCGGCGGTGTCCACCTCGGGCAGCGGCTCGAGGAAGGCATACTCCTTGGGGCTGAGATTCTCCACCAGCTGGGCCCGGCCGGTGCGCAGGATCCCCACGCGGTTGGCGCTCTGGGGCACGTTGCGCATGATGATGCGATCAAACCAGGGCGCACCGCGGTAGTAGTGCGGGTTGGCGCGCACGATGAAGTACTCCTCCTTGCGCCAGCGCTCCACGCACCAGGGGCCGAAGCCGGAGCCATCCACACGGGCGAGGTAGTCGTGGCTCCAGGGATCAGCGGCCGTGGCATGGGCGAGCATCTCGCGGCTGTCGTAGATCCCCAGGCCGTAGATGGTCAGCGCCGGCAGGAACAGGCGGTTGGGCGCACTCTGGCGGATCTGCACAGTGTGGCTGTCGAGCTTGCGGACCTCATCGCCGAGCTCGCGTGCACCGCTGGCCCTGGCGGCATCGCTGAACAGGGCCGTGGTGAAGCGGTCGATGGAAGCGACGTTGCCGAGGAACCAGCCGACCGGGGCAGCCCCGGACAGGGACTTCGCCCGCGCGAAGGAGTACAGCACGTCGTCGGCGGTCAGCGGGTTGCCGGCGCAGCTGCGCACATCACGGCGCAGGCGGAAGGTCCAGGTGAGGCTGTCGGGGTCGAAGTCCCAGGATTCCGCCAGCCGGCCTTCGAAGCGGGTGAAATCGAGCAGGCGGATCCCCTCGGCGTTCTCGCCGCCGGGGGCATAACCCACCAGGGTCTCGACCATGTTGATAAGGCCGGTCTGGGTGGGGCCGTGGTTGCCGGCCGGGCCGTCCACATCGAGGCTGGCGGGCACGCCGTCGCTGAGTATCAGCAGCACGCGCTCGGCCGCCACCGCGGGCAGGCCCGCCAGGCACAGCAACACGATGGCGCCGGCCGCGCCCCTAAAGTGGAACATGCGAGCCGATGCCGATATCCCTGGTATGCAGCGCCACCCGGCGCTCCAGCAGCCGCAGGCTGCCGGCCTCGAGCACGATGGCATCATGGTAGCGCCCGGCAGCCCACAGCCGCGTCACGCCGTCGGTGCCGGTCTGCATGATGGTGAAGCTGGTGTTCAGCTGCAGCGCGTTTGCCTGGCTGCTGGTCACGATGCTCGCGCCGAGGTGGCGCAGCGGCCGGTCTGGCCGCAGCAGATGCTGGTGCACGCTCTCCAACAGGCCGCGCATGCCGGCGAG
>CAYGQN010000370.1:0-4482 GCA_964351795.1 uncultured Gammaproteobacteria bacterium | reverse complement strand
GGTCAGCGGAGCCGGCCCATGCCACCACCCAGGCCGATGTAGTTCGGTCGGTAGCCCCAGGGCGTCCAGCGGGTCTTCCAGGCCGGCTCCCGGGTCGGGCGGGTTGCCGACCCCGCAGCCGGGTCCGGCAGGGCCGGCGGCCGGGGCCGATGGCCGGGTCGCGGCGCACCGCCGAGGCCGGGGTGCTGCGGGGGGTAGGGCAGGTAGTCCGGCACGCGGGGCAGCGGGTTGTCTCCCGCGCCGGCGGCCGGCTGCTCCGGCCCGCGCGGCTGCCGGTCCTCGCTGAAAGCCGGGAACCAGCGGCCGTCGCGCTGGGCAACGCGACCAGGCGCGTACCAGGGCGACAGGGACGGGCTGCCGAGGCCACTGTCGTCCCCGTTGGCACCCGCGGCAGCGGGCCCCAGCAGCACGGCGAGCAGGGCAACGCGGATCGATGCGCGCATGGGTTGCAGCACTCCGGTGGACGGTCTCGCGAGTGTAGACCGCCGGTCCGGGCCCTCGCCAGCCCGGACCGCCGTCGGCGCGGGAGGGCGTTTCGCTGCTGCCGCCAGCAGCGGATAATGGCCGCCCGCCGTTACCGCGTCATCGCATTGCCGAGGTCCGCATGCCCGCACCCCGCCTGGAAATCCGTTATTGCAGTCGCTGTCGCTTTGTCCTGAGAGCCGGCTGGCTGGCGCAGGAGATGCTGTTCACCTTCGGTGAAGCGCTGGGGGAGGTCGCGCTGGTACCCGGGGATGGCGGTATTTTCCAGGTCTGGCTGGATGGCGAGCTGCTCGGCTGCAAACGCCGTGACGGTGACTTCCCCGCGCCAGCGCCGTTGAAGCAGGCGGTGCGTGACCGGGTGGCGCCAGGGCGGTCCCTGGGCCACTCCGAGCGCGTGCCGGGCAGGGATGCGCCCGCCTGAGGGGTGTCAGTCCAGCTCCCGCACAACGCGAAAGCCGATGTTGTCCAGCCGCGTGTCGGACTTGAAGCGATCCCGGCGGGCCGAGCGCAGCGAGTCCGGCACGCTGGAAAACGAGCCGCCGCGCACGATCCGCACTGCGCAGTCCCCGCCTTCCCACACCACGGCCTGCGAGGGCGCACCCTCGTAGTTCGGGTGGTAGCAATCGTGGACCCACTCGGTGACGTTGCCGGAAACGTTGTACAGGCCGAAGGCATTGGGCTGGAAACTGTCCACGGGCGCGGGTTTGCGAGGATCAAGCCCGGAATCGCAGCCGACGCAATGGGCATTGCCGCGGCCGATCTTCCTGCCCCACCAGTATTGCGTGCCGGTACCGGCACGGGCCGCGTATTCCCACTCGGCTTCCGAGGGCAGCCGGTAGCGTTCACCGGTCTGCTCGCTCAGCCAGCGCGTGTAGTACAGCGCATCATCCCAGCTGACCAGGTGCGCCGGCGTCGTCTGCGGGTCCATGGCGTCTGTCTTTGGCAGCGGGCGACCGGTGGCGCGCGCGAAGCCGGCATACTCGGCGACCGTCACCTCGTAGACACCGATGGCGAAGGGCCGGACCCGCACCGGGTGGGCCGGTTTCTCGTCCAGACCGGCACTCATGCGCTTGCTGCCCATCTCGAAGCTGCCGCCGGGCAGGCGGACCATTTCAGGGCCGGGCACACCGATGGCCAGTTGATCGCGGAAAGTCCTGCCGGCCGGTCGCGGTGCAGGGGCGGGCTCCGGGCCGGCGGGGACCTCTGCCCCGGCCCCCGGTTCGGCGGTCGTGTCGACCGCGGGCGGTTCCGTATCGACCGGCGCTGGCTCCTCCGGCGGTTCGGCGGCCGGCGGTTCGTCCACCGCAACATAATCCCCCGGTGGTGGGGTCTGGCCGCTACCGCCACCGAGCAGGAACCAGGCACCGGCACCGAGCAGGGCCAGGATCACGACGCCGGCGAGCGCCAGGCGGGCGCCGCCGCCGGATCGCTGCGGCTCGAAGGTGTCGGCTTCCGGGCGCCGTGCGGGTTCGGTGTCCGCTGCCGCAGTCCTCTGGCGCTGCGTGGGTGTTTCGGTATCGTCTTCGGGTTCGGCATCGACGTCGCCTGGTGCCGCCGCGGCGGCGGTCTCCTGTTCGGTGACATCGATGACGACAATCGTGGTGTTGTCCTGGCGTGGCTGGTCGGCGGCGACCACCGCTTCGAGCAGGGCCTCGACGCAGGCCCGCGGGCTGCCAGCCCTGGCGCAGACTTCCAGGATGCGCTGGTGCTCCAGCGTGTCGAGGCCGTCACTGCAGAGGATGATGCGATCGCCGAGCTCAAGCTGCAGCGGCGTCTCCGGGCAGTCGATATCGGCAATCTCGTCGCCGGTGAGCGCGCTCATCAGCATGTTGCGGGAGAAGCCGGGTTCGGGCTCGACCTCCTTGCCCTCCGCGGCGAGGCGGTCGAGAAAGCCGCCGTAGCTGTGGTCGGCATTCTTCTTGCGCAGCTCCCCGCCGCGCAGCAGGTACAGGTGACTGTCGCCGACGCTGACCCAGCGCAGGGACTTGTCGCTGACCACGGCGCACACGAGCGTGCAGCCCATGCCCTTCAGGGCGGCGGTTTCCGAGACCGTCTCGCGGATGCTGTTGTTGGCGCTGATGACGCTCTCGCGCAGGACGTCCGGCAGCCGGTCGCTGGGGAACTTGGCCGAGATGTTGCGGTTGAAGGCCTGCACGGCCATGTTGCTGGCCACGTTGCCGGCGGCGTGCCCGCCCATGCCATCGGCGACCACCACCAGCGAGGCGCTGCTGGCATTCTTGTCGCCAAGGTGGGTGACCAGGAAGGCGTCTTCCTGATAATCTCGCGCACCGTCGATCTGGGACCCGTAGATTTCGAAGCTGTAGCTCATGTTGGCCCGCAAGTCCTTTAGTCCTTACCCGTTCGCGAGGTCCGTGGCGTAAAGCCTGTCACGCTGTGCCTCAAGATTACCGTAAATCCAGACTGCACAACACCTTAGTACAACAAGCTGGAAAACTCCGGCAACCGCCGCAGAGCCCCCGGGCGGGCCTGCCCGCGCGCGGGCCGCTGGCGTGAGCCCGCCATCGCGGGCGGCGCTTGCCGCGGCCATCGAAGACACGATGCTCGCGGACCGGGCCGGCTTGCGAAAGGCCCTGGCGCGTGCCCGTGACGGCGCCGGGCTGCAGCGTGCAGAAGCGCTTATCGGCGCTTCCCTGGCGCGGGTTGAACAACGCCGGCGGGCCTTGCCTGCAGGCGGGGTCCGTGAAGACCTGCCGATTGCCGCGCACGCTGATGAGATTGCCCGGGCGCTGCGCGAGTCGCAGGTGGTGGTCGTGTGCGGGGAGACCGGCTCGGGGAAATCCACCCAGCTGCCCCGCCTGTGCCTGGCGGCCGGCCGCGGCGCGGTCGGCATGATCGGCCACACGCAGCCGCGGCGCATTGCCGCCCGCAGCATCGCCGCGCGGCTGCGCGACGAGCTTGGGCTGGCAGACGCTGCCAGCATCGCCAGCAAGGTCCGCTTCGACGATACCAGCGGCCCGCAGACGCTGGTCAAGCTCATGACCGACGGCATTGCGCTGGAGGAGCTGCGTCACGATCGGCAGCTGCTCGCCTATGACACGCTCATCATCGACGAGGCCCACGAGCGCAGCCTCAACATCGACATCCTGCTCGGCTACCTGCGCACGCTGTTGCCGCGGCGGCCCGAGCTGCGGGTGATCATCACCTCGGCCACCATCGAACCCCGGCGCTTCGCCGAGCACTTCGGCGGTGCGCCCATCATCGAGGTGGGTGGTCGCAGTTACCCGATTACCACCCGCTACGAACCCCCGCCGGGCAGCGGCACGGAGCTGGCCGAGCACATGGCCGACGCGGTGGCAGGGCTGCTGCCGGGCTCGACCGGGGACATCCTGGCCTTCCTGCCCACCGAGCGGGATATCCGCGACACCGCGCGCTGGCTGCATCGGCTTCACGTCCAGGCCGAGGTCCTGCCCCTGTTCGCGCGCCTGGACGCCAACGCGCAGGCAGCCGTGTTCAACCCCGGGCCGCGGCGGCGGGTGATCCTGGCCACCAACGTCGCCGAGACGTCGCTGACGGTGCCGCGGATCCGCTACGTGGTCGACTCGGGCCTGGCCCGGGTGAGCCGCTACAGCCCCCGCGCCGGTCTGCAGCGCCTGCCGGTGGAGCCCGTCTCGCGTGCGGCCGCCGAGCAGCGGCAGGGTCGCTGTGGCCGGATCGGGCCGGGCATCTGCGTGCGTCTGTACAGCGAGGAGGACTTCCTGGCCCGGCCGGAGCATACCGAGCCGGAAATCCTGCGCACGGGGCTGGCGGCGGTGATCCTGCGCCTGCACGCGCTCGGCCTGGCCCGGCTGGAGGCGTTTCCGTTCCTGGACCGCCCGCACGATCGCTACATCAACGACGGCTACCGGCAGCTGGGCGAACTCGGCGCGATGGACGAGCGGCGGCGGCTGACCCGCACCGGCAAACGCCTGGCCATGCTGCCGCTGGATCCGCAGCCGGCGCGCATGCTCCTGGGCGCCGAGCAGGAAGGCGCCCTAGAGG
>CAYGQN010000369.1:0-4493 GCA_964351795.1 uncultured Gammaproteobacteria bacterium | reverse complement strand
ATATCGCCGCCGAGTACCCGCTGGCCGCCATCCACGCCGCACTGGCGCATGCCGGGCGTCAGGCCGAGGCACGCACAGGCAAAGTCATCCTGCGCATGGATACACCGGCCGACTGAGCCCGCTTCAGTCCGGCGCCGCCTCGCCGTCGGACCACCATCGTGTGCCGGCCACCTCGCGGACCAGATCGTCACGCGCGGCATCGGGCAGCGCCGCCAGCCGCGCTGTGACAGCGCGGGCCTGCTCGCCGGCGGAATAGCGGAAGGCAGGCGCCGCCTCCGCGCAGATCGACAGCAGCAGTTGCGCCAGCCGGCGCGGATCATCGCCCTGGCCGGCGCGGGCCTGCATGCCGGCGCGCAGGAACGCCACCAGCGGCGCGTACACCGAGCCGGCCGGGCAACGCCAGCCCGCCAGCAACTTCGCCGGCATGGCCGTTTCAAACAGGCCCGGTTCCACCACGCTCACATGCACGTTGAAACGCGC
Organism: uncultured Gammaproteobacteria bacterium; assembly: GCA_964351795.1. GTDB lineage: Bacteria > Pseudomonadota > Gammaproteobacteria > JADZEE01 > JADZEE01 > CAYGQN01. Next base: position 4,013 of record CAYGQN010000369.1, on the reverse strand, counting down.
CACCTCGTGGCGCAGGGATTCCGAGGCCGCCTCCAGGGCGGCCTTGGCAGCGGCATAAATCCCTTCGCCGGGCAGACCGACCCGCGCCGACAATGACGAGAGCATGAGGATGCGACCACCGCCGGCGGCACGCATGCCCGGCAACACGGCGCGCGAGAGGCGCAACGGTGCCAGGAAATTCACCGCCATGACCGCCTCGATATCGGCGTCGGTCAGGTCCTCCAGCGCACCGGGAACCGACATGCCGGCGTTGTTGATGAGCACATCCACGCCCGCATTCCCGGCCTCCAGGGCATGCAGCAGGGCACGGGGTCCATCGGGCGCGGCCACGTCGATGGCAAGCACGCTCAGCGGCAACTGCTCCGCCGCCGCGGCGGCGGCCAGCGGCGCTGCCCGCTCGGCACTGCGCGTGGTGCCGAATACGCGGTAGCCAGCGCGGGCGAAAGCGAGCGCGCTGGCGAGGCCGAAGCCGCTGCTGCAACCGGTGACAAGCACGTTCTTCACAGGGGCAAGGGCCTCTGCCGGCCGCCGCGGCGACGGGCTTTCAGAGCATCGCGACGACGGACTTCAGCTCGGTGTACTCCAGCAGCCCCTCCGGGCCGTTTTCACGGCCCCAGCCGGATTGCCGGTAGCCGCCGAAGGGCACCGCCATGTCCGGAATGCCGTGGCAGTTGATCCACACCAGGCCGGCGCGGATGTCGGCTGCGAGGCGGTGGGCGCGGCTGACGTCGCGCGTCCACACGCTTGCCGCCAGGCCAAAGTCGCTGTCATTGGCGAGGCGCTCGATACCGGCCTCGTCGTCGAAGGGCATGGCCGCCACCACGGGCCCGAATATCTCCTCGCGCACCACCCGCATGTCCGCCCGGGTGTCGGCCAGCACGGTCGGGCGCACGAAGCTGCCCGGCCCCGCCGGGGCATCGCCACCGGCACGCAGGACCGCGCCCTGCTCCCGCCCGCTGCCGATGAGATCCAGCACCCGCCGACGGTGCGCCTGCGAGATGAGCGGGCCCATCTCGGTGGCAGGGTCGAAGCCGGGGCCGAGCTTGAGCCGGTCGGCTATCGCCGCCACCCCGGCAACCACTTCCTCGTACACCGGGGCTTCCACGTACAGGCGCGAGCCCGCCACGCAGACCTGCCCGGCATTGGAGAAGATCGCCGCGGCCGCACCCGGGATCGCCTGCGCCAGGTCGGCATCGGCCAGTACGATGAACGGCGACTTGCCGCCCAGTTCGAGCGTGACCTTCTTCAGGTTGCCACGCGCCGCGTCGACGATACGCCGACCCACTTCGGTGGACCCGGTGAAGGAGATCTTGTCCACGCGCATGTCGGCAGCCAGGGCGGCGCCCACTTCGTGGCCATGGCCGTTGACGATGTTGACCACCCCGGGGGGCACACCGGCTTCCAGCAGCAGTTCACCCAGCCGCAGCGCGGTGAGCGGGGTTTCCTCCGAGGGCTTCAGCACCACGGTGCACCCGGCGGCCAGCGCCGGCGCGAGCTTCCAGGCCGCCTGCACCAGCGGGCCGTTCCAGGGCACCACCAGCGCCACCACGCCCACCGGCTCGCGGCGCGTGTACATGTGGAAGCGGGCATCGGGAATGATGGAGATATCGCGCGTGGCGCCCTCGATTTTCGTGCACCAGCCGGCGTGATAGCGGAAGCACTCGGCGGCGAAGGGCACCTCCACCTGCCGCAGGCCCTCGAAGGGCTTGCCGTTCTCCAGGGTTTCGAGCTCTGCCAACAGCTCGGCGTCGGCCTCGATGAGCTCGCCCACCCGCCACAGGACGCGGGCGCGTGCGGCCGGGGTCAGCGAGCGCCAGCGCTTGTCGTCGAAGGCCGTGCGTGCGGCCTCGATGGCCGCATCGACCTGCGCCGGGCCGGCCGTATCGACGCTGGCGAAGACGGTGTCGTCGGCCGGGTTGACGACCTCGATACGACTGGCGCCCGGGCGCCATTGCCCGTCGATGAGCAGTCGGTGGGGTGCTGCGATGTACTGTTGCGCGCGCTCGGACAGGCGGTGCATGAATCAGCCCTGTTGCATGTAGTCGGCGAGCGCCGCCAGCACGGCGTCGTTGTCCTCGCGCAGGCCCACGGTAATGCGCAGCACATCCGCACCATCACCGCCCACGCCTCGCGGAATGATGCGCCGGTCCTCCAGCGCCGCCGCGGCCGCCACGGCGCTGCGGCCGTCGACGCCGGTGAAATCCAGCAGGTAGAAATTGGCCACGCTGGGCACCACGGGGATGCCGATGCGCGCCAGCGCCGCGCTGATCCGGGCGAGCTCGGTGTTGTTGTGCTCGCGAACCCGCGCCACATGGGCCTGGTCCTGCACCGCCGCCTCGGCGGCGGCGAGCGCGGCACGGTTCGTATTGAAGGGGGTACGGATGCGGTTGACCGCGTCGCGGATCGCCGGCGGGCACAGCGCCCAGCCGATCCGCAGCCCCGCCAGGCCATAAATTTTCGAGAAGGTGTGCGTGACCACCACGTTGCCCGCGGCCGACACGAGTTCGTAGCCGCGCCAGTAGTCGGGCTCGGTGACGTACTCGGCATAGGCGTTGTCGATGATCAGCACCGCGCTGGCCGGCAACCCGGCATGCAGGCGCCGCAAGGCTGCCTCCGGCAGGTAAGTGCCGGTGGGATTGTTCGGGTTGGCCACTATCACGATGCGCGTTTGCGGGCTTACCCGGGCCAGCAGCGCGTCCACGTCCGTGTGCCAGTTCCGCTCGGGCGCCAGTACCACTTCGCCGCCCTGGGCGCGGCAATAGATGGGACACATCACGAAGTGGTGCTCGCTCAGCAGCATCTGGTCACCTGGTGCCAGGAAGGCACGCGTGACCAGACCGATGAGTTCCTCCGAGCCATTGCCGCAGATGAGCAGCGCCGGGTCCAGGTCATGGACGCGGCCAATGGCCTCGCGCAGGGCCGCCTGGGCACCATCGGGGTAGCGGTGCAGCATCGGCGCCTCGGCCTGGTAGGCGGCGATGGCCGCCGGGCTTGGGCCCAGGGGCGACTCGTTGCTGGACAGCTTGATGGGCTCGGCGCCGGAGGCCAGGCTGGACCGCCCCTGCTGGTAGGGTGTGATGGTCTCCAGCCCGGCGCGGGCGCTCGGCGCCGGGGATTCCTTCATGACGTTGTCAGTGCTCATCGTAATAGTTTAGACCTAAACTAAAATCCGGCCAAGCCCGGCCCGTGTGCCGGTGACTGTTTTCAGCCTACACTGCCGCACACGCACCCCGTGCGCCTCATTGTCCATGCCGGAGCCCGCCATGACCAACCAGCTGCACGTGGTCGAGGAACGCCTCGACAACATCCCCCGCGACAAGGAGGGCCTGCGTATCTGGCTACGGATTGTCGCCTGTACCCAGATGGTGGAGCAGGAAATCCGCACCATGCTGCGCGAACGCCACGCAACCACGCTGCCGCGCTTCGAGATGCTCGCCGCCCTCGACCGCGTTCCCGACGGCCTGACCATGGGCGAGCTGTCGCGCTGGCTGATGGTGACAAAGGGCAACGTGACCGGCATCGCCGAGAAACTCTCCGAGGACGGCTACATCACTCGCCAGCCCACGCCCACGGACAGGCGTTCCTTCGTGGTCAAGCTCACGCCGCGGGGCAAGCGTTTCTTCGGGCAGATGGAGGCGGACTACGAGCAGCTGCTCGAGGGGATATTCACCGAACTCACCGACGACGACAGCGATGCCTTCACCGGCGTGCTCGCCAAGGTCAAGGAAGCCGTGCAGGCACGCCGCGAGGAGCGCGAAGACTGAGCTACGCCGGAGGCATCCGTCGCCGCCAGCGACCGGCGCGCCGGGCCGGCATCCGGATTCCCGTCGCACGCAGGCCACGCGGGCAGCAGCGAAGTGGCCGCATTCACGCTGTCGCACAGCCCGGGTCGACCCCGGCTCACGGCGTTCACCGCAGCCGCGCTGCCCTGCCCCGTCATCGGCTCGATACCGCGCCGGCGGCCTGAGCCTGGCCGGGTGCGCGCGGCCGTGCGCCGCTGCATGACCTGGTAC
>CAYGQN010000368.1:0-4498 GCA_964351795.1 uncultured Gammaproteobacteria bacterium | reverse complement strand
TGCGACCCCCGCGCCGCGCGCGCCCGCCACGGACTATGCCGGCGGCAGCCTCGGTCGCCAGACGCAAGCCGGCGATACCCTGTGGTCAATCGCCTCGGAGGTCCGCCCCGATCCGTCGCTGAGCGTGCAGCAGACCATGCTTGCTCTGCTGCGTGCCAACCCGGAGGCATTCTCCGAGGACAACGTCAACACGCTCAAGCGCGGCTACGTGCTGCGGATCCCGGACTACGACAGCATCAACAGTCTGTCGCAGGCGGAGGCGCTTGCCACCGTGCGCGAGCACCACGCCCTGTGGGACCAGTACCGCGGCGGTGCGGCTGACACGGTCCAGGCGCGTGGCGAAGGTCCGGCCGACACCGGCGCGGATGAACCGCCGGCACCGGCGCCGATCACGCCGGCAGAGGCCGAAGACGCCCGCCTTGAACTCATCAGCATTGACGAGGAGGGTGACTCCGGCACGGTTGGCACCCAGCCGGATCCGGCCGACCTCGAGTCCATGGACCTCGATGGCCTGCGCCGCGAGCTGGCGCTGGCAAAGGAAGCCCTGGCCGCCAGTGACTCCGAGAACGCCGACCTGCGCGGCGAACTGCAGGAAACCTCCGAACTCATCGATTCCCTGGAGCGACTGATTCAGCTTCGCGAGACCGAACTGGCCGCACTGCAGGACCAGCTCGGCGCCGATATCGACGATACCGACCCTGTAGCCGAGCCGGCACCGGACATTGACGACGCCGCGGACGACGCACTCGCGGACACTTCCGGTCTGGACGAAGCGACGGTGGACGAGCCTGCCGGGGACAGCGCGCTGGATGCGTCGCCCGCTGCGGGGATGCCCGCCGAGGACACCGGCGCCGGGATCGCTGACGAGGCCGTCGACGAGGACATCGATGTCGTGGACTTTGGCGACGAACTGCCCGCCGAGTCCGGTGGCGGTCTGCTGGCCACGGCACGCGATCTGCTGCGCGGCATCCTGCCCGCCGGCCTGTTGGACATGCTGCCCGGTGGCATCGCAACCCTGCTCGGCATCGTCGTCCTGATCATCGCCCTGCCGCTCGTATTGATCATGCGTCGCCGTCGTCGGGGCGCCGATCAGCCGCCGCTGGCAGCCGCCGCCGCCCGCAGCACGGCCGCCGCCACCGCGGCGCCGGACCTGGACGACGACGCCGAGGACACGACGGCCATCGCCGGCAGCGACGACGGTTTCGACCTCGAGGATGAGGACACCACCATCAGCGCCGCCATCGCCAGTGCTGATGACGATGAGGAAGACATTACCGACGTTCCCGTCGACGCGCCCGCCACCGACGTGCCTGCGGCACCGCTCGTAGACGAGGAGCCGGAGGAGGATCCGCTCGCCGAAATCAACGTGTACCTGGCCTACGAGCGTTTCGACCAGGCCGAGGAGCTGGTTCGCGAGGCGCTGACGCGGGAACCGGACAACGATTCCTACCGCGTGCGCCTGCTCGAGGTCTTCTACGCCTCGGGCGACAAGGCAGCCTACGAGGAAGCCGCACGCGATCTGTACGACTCCACCGGCGGCCAGGGCGAGCACTGGGATACGGCGCTGGCCATGTGGTCGGCCATGTCGCCCGAGCGCGAACTGTTCGCGGAAGGCGCCGCCGTCGACAGCGGTGCCAGCGAAGATGCCGACGATCGTTTCGTCGATATCACTGCCGGCGACGATGAGCATGCCGGCGATACGGTGACCATCCGCCCCGAGGCACGCGCCGAGCTTGATGCCGGGCCGGCTGAATACACCGATGACGGCGCCCTGGATCTCGACCTCACCAGCGATGGTGCCGATGACGATGACGTGCTCGACCTGACCGCGTCCACGGGCGACGAGCTCGAGGAAACGGTATCCGGCGACAGCGATGCCATGCTCGATCTGACCGCCGCCCAGGGCGAGGTCGAGGACAGCGATTCCATGTTCGACATGACCACCGAACGGCTGCAGGAAACTGCCGGTGGCATGGATTTCAACATCGCGTCACTGACCGATGACGAGCAGCCTGCCGCCGACGCGGACGCCGGCACGGACGACGACAGCGACTTCCTCGATCTCACCGCCGAGGCAGAACAGGGCGAGGACTACCTGGACATCGGCGCCGATGACGCCAAGGGCGACGATTTCCTGGACATCACCAGCGATGGTGACGACGAAGACGAAGTTCTCGACATCACCAGCGGCAGCGAGGGCGACGACATCCTCGACCTGACCTCGACCGGCTCGGATGACGGCGACGGCCTCCTCGACCTCACTGCCACCCGGACCGAGGATCCGCTGGATGTCACCGCCACCGGCGATCTGCGTGCCTTCGGTGACGACGATTTGCTGAATGTCACCTCGCCCGGTCTGCATGGCGAGGCCGCCGCCGGCGAAGACGGTCTTCTGGACCTGACCGCCGGCAGCCCCGCCGGCGAGGTGGAATTCGATATTGCCGGCGGCGATGACGACGATGAGGACGGCCTGACCTTCGACCTTGGCGGTGATGCGTCCGAAACGCCTGATCTCGAACAGACCGAGGTGATGGAAACACCACCGGCCGCTGCGGGCGGCCTGGATTTCGACATCAGCGATTTCGGCATGGACGACGACACCCCATCGGTGGAAGAACCGCCGGCCAGCCCCGCCGGGCAGGGCGATGAGCTGTCAATCGACCTCAGCGAGAACGTGGAAATCCAGGCCGAGGACGACGACATCCTCGATCTCACCGCGGGCGGCTCCGATACGCTGGAGGCTGATGACGACGACATCCTCGACCTCACCGCCGGTGGCAGTGAAGACGAAACCCTCGAGGTGGGCCTGCCCGACTCGGGCCTGGACCTGGATGTCGGAACAACCGATGACATGCCGGCCGGTGTCGGGGATGACCTCGATCTCACCCTTACCGACTCCGACACGGCGGACGATGACTTCCTGTCGCTGGATCTGGCCGACACCACCGGTGACGCGCCGCCAGCGCAGTCGGACACTGCCGGTGCCCCGGCCGCGGACGCCAACGAGACAGACCTGTCGCTGGACTTCGCAGCCGACAGTGATGGCGGCGATGCCGACCTCGACCTGTCCTTCGACCTCGATGACGAGGTTCCAGCCAGCCCGGCGCCTGCAGAGGGCGCGGGAGAACGGCTGCAGAATACGGTGACCGGGCTGACCCTTGGCGAGACCCGCGGCGATGATGCCCGTGACGACGGCCGGGTGCTGGTTGCCGATTCCGAACACATGGAGACCGTCAAGCTGGACCGTCTGGACGACTATGAAATCGATGAAAACATCGATTCCGAAGATACCGTGCAGATGCCCCGGGACGAGAACGTCGAGTCGCAAAGCGACGAGGACGAGGCGGATACCAAGCTGAACCTGGCCAAGGCCTACATCGAACTCGGCGATAACGACGGTGCCCGTACCATTCTCGAGGAAGTCCAGGTGGACGGCTCCGATGAGCAGCGCGAAGAGGCCGGTCAGCTGCTCGCGCAACTGGATTGACCGGCGCCGGCGCCGCCGCGCGCCGGCTGACTCCAACCAGCAATGAATCTGCCCTCTCGCCTGGCCGCGGGCGTGGAATATGACGGCCGCGCCTACCGTGGCTGGCAGGCGCAGTCCAACGCCCTCGGCGTGCAGACGGTCGTCGAGCGCGCGCTCAGCCGCGTCGCGGCCAATCCGGTCACTGTCATGTGTGCCGGCCGGACGGATGCGGAAGTGCATGGCCTGGGTCAGGTCGTGCATTTCGACTCGCCCGTTCACCGGCCCGAGCACGGCTGGATGCTGGGGGCCAATGTGCACCTGCCCGCCGACGTCGCCATCACCTGGGTGCGGCCGGTGGCCCCGGATTTCCATGCGCGCTTCAGCGCCACCGGGCGGCGCTACCGCTACATCATTCTGAACCGCCCGGCCCGACCGGGCCTGCTGGCCGGACGGGTCGCGTGGTATCCGCGCCCGCTGGCGCTCGAGTTGATGCAGGCCGCCGCCACCTTGCTGCTTGGCCGACATGATTTCAGCGCCTTCCGGGCACAGGACTGCCAGGCAAAAACCGCCGTGCGCAGCGTGCGTGAACTGGAACTGCGCCGCTATGGCGAGTTCATCGTCCTGGATATCGAAGCGGACGCCTTTCTGAAGCACATGGTGCGTAACATCGCCGGGCTGCTGATCCGCATCGGGGCGAGTGAGCGGCCACCGGAGTGGGCCCACGAGGTGCTCGCCGGCCGCGTCCGGGCCAGGGGCGGACCGACGGCGGCGCCCGGCGGGCTGTACCTCGTGGCGGTCACATACCCGCCGGACTCAGGTATTCCCGCCGCCCCGCTGCCGGCGCTGCCGCCCTTCATTGCCACGGCTGACCTGCACTGAGGTATCCAGCACATGCGCACGCGAATCAAGGTCTGCGGGATCACCCGCATTGAAGACGCACTCGCCGCCGCGGCCGCCGGCATTGATGCCATCGGCCTGGTCTTCTATCCGGCGAGCAAGCGCGCCGTCACCGTCGAGCAGGCCGCCGCCATC
>CAYGQN010000367.1:0-4499 GCA_964351795.1 uncultured Gammaproteobacteria bacterium | reverse complement strand
TTGCCGTGACTGTCGGCGATGATCTGGATTTCGATATGCCGCGGCTGCTCGACGAACTTCTCCACGAACACGCGTTCGTCACCGAAAGCGGACTTCGCCTCGCTGGAGGCACTCTTCAGGCCCTCGCGGACCTCGGCGTCGGTCCAGGCGATACGCATGCCCTTGCCGCCGCCGCCGGCGGAGGCCTTGAGCATCACCGGCAGGCCGACCTCGTGGGCGATGCGCACGGCTTCCTCCGGGTCGCTCACGGCCTCGGCGTGGCCGGGCACGGTGCTCACCCCGGCGGCCATGGCCAGCTTCTTCGATTCGATCTTGTCGCCCATGGCCCCGATGGCACCCTTGGGCGGGCCGATGAACACGATGCCGGCCTCTGCCAGCGCGTCGGCGAAGGCGGCATTCTCGGACAGGAAGCCGAAACCGGGATGAACGGCCTGCGCCCCGGTGCTGCGCGCTGCCTCGACGATGGTGGCCATCTGCAGGTAACTCTGCGCCGAGGGCGCCGGGCCCACCCGCACGGCTTCGTCGGCCATGCGCACATGCAGGCCCTCGGCATCGGCATCGGAGTAGATGGCAACGGTCTTGATGCCCATGCGGCGTGCCGTCTTGATGATGCGGCAGGCGATTTCGCCGCGGTTGGCAATCAGGATCTTGTCGAACATGGTGCTTGGTCATCCCCTTCGGTCTTTGGATGCGGCCGTGGCCGCGGCAATCCCGCCCCTGCGGACTTACAGGGGAATGTTGTCGTGCTTCTTCCAGGGATTGTCGAGTTCCTTGGTGCGCAGCATGCGCAGGTCCCGGCACAGCTGCTGGCGTGTCTCGCGGGGCTTGATGACATCGTCGATGAAGCCCAGCGAGCCGGCCACGAAGGGGTTGGCGAATTTCTGCCGGTACTCCTCGGTGCGCGCCTCGATCTTGGCCTCGTCGCCGCGATCGCCACGGAAGATGATCTCCACCGCGCCCTTGGGGCCCATGACCGCGATTTCCGCCGATGGCCAGGCGTAGTTGACGTCACCGCGCAGGTGCTTGGAGGACATCACGTCGTAGGCGCCGCCGTAGGCCTTGCGGGTGATGACGGTGAGCTTGGGTACGGTGGCCTCGGCGTAGGCGAACAGCAGCTTGGCACCGTGCTTGATGATGCCGCCGAATTCCTGCTTGGTGCCGGGCAGGAAGCCGGGCACATCCACGAAGGTGATGATCGGGATGTGGTAGCAATCGCAGAAGCGCACGAAACGCGCCGCCTTGCGGCTGGACTCGATATCCAGGCAGCCGGCCAGCACCATCGGCTGGTTGGCGACGATGCCGACGGTGCTGCCCTCCATCCGTGCGAAGCCGATGATGATGTTCTTGGCGAAGTCGGGCTGGATCTCGAAGAAGTCGGCGTCGTCGACGACCTTGTGGATGAGCTCCTTGATGTCGTAGGGCTTGTTCGGGTTGTCCGGCACCAGGGTGTCGAGCGAGGGCTCGATGCGCTGGGGGGAATCCTCGCAGCGGCGCACCGGCGGTTTCTCGCGGTTCGACAGCGGCAGGAAGTCGATGAAGCGACGCAGCTGCAGCAGCGCCTCGACGTCGTTTTCGAAGGCAAGATCGGCGACGCCGGACTTCGAGCTGTGCGTGAGGGCACCGCCGAGTTCCTCGTGGGTGACCACTTCGTGGGTGACGGTTTTCACCACGTCGGGGCCGGTGACGAACATGTAGGAGCTGTCCTCGACCATGAAGATGAAGTCGGTCATGGCCGGGGAGTACACGGCGCCGCCGGCGCAGGGGCCCATCACCACGGAGATTTGCGGCACCACGCCGGAGGCGAGCACGTTGCGCTGGAACACGTCGGCATAGCCGGCCAGCGATGCCACGCCTTCCTGGATACGTGCGCCGCCGGAGTCGTTCAGGCCCACGACCGGGGCCCCGACCTTCATCGCCTGGTCCATCATCTTGCAGATCTTGCGGGCGTGGGCGGCCGACAGCGCGCCGCCGAAAACAGTGAAATCCTGCGAGAAGGCGAACACGGTACGGCCATTGACCGTGCCGTAGCCGGTGACCACGCCATCGCCGGGGACGAGGTTGTCGGCCATGCCGAAGTCATGGCAGTCGTGCTCGACGAACATGTCCCATTCCTGGAAGCTGCCTTCGTCGAACAGCAGTTCCAGACGCTCGCGGGCGATCAGTTTGCCCTTGCCGTGCTGGGCGTCTATGCGGCGCTGGCCACCACCCTGCCGGGCGGCTTCCCGCATGTTTTCGAGGCGTTCGATGATCTCCTGCATGAGCGTTCATTCCCCTTGTGCTAAAGCCACCCGAATCAAGACCGGTATTATAACCGCAGTTCTGGTACCGCTGCCGTGCTGGCCCGTGGCCGCCAGCACTGTCTCCGCGGCCGTCGCGGCGCGCAAAGAATAAGCGAAGTGCTCCGCGGGCGAAATCACCGCTGATGCGCGAGGACAATCGTCACTCCGCGATTCATCGCGTTTGCCGATGAATGCCGAGGCCCGCGCGAGCCACGCCGGCGCCGGCCGTGGCAAGGTCCGCGCGTCGAGCCCTGTGGTACACCGCATGGCGCTGCCGCGGCAGGCATTGCCGGCCGACGTCCGCGGCCGGCAATGCCCTGGCCACCGGGCTCGCCCGACGGCCGGGAAGCGGCCGTTGCAGCTGACCGGAACCTGGCGTTTCCTGACTCGAGTCAACTGGGAACCGTTTTCCGAAAGCCGGGAATAAGTCCCGAAAATTATAGGGAAAAAAGGCTGCTATACTCAGCCCATCCTGTGGACAAGCCTCGAAGAAGGCCCGCTGGAGGCGCTCGAACACATTCGCATCACACAAGGGGGGCTCTCAATGAAGCCGCTTTCACTACACCAGCACCGAATTCCGGCCATTACCCTGGCCATCGCGCTCGGCGCGGGCAGCCACGGCCTGATGGCCGGCGAGGAAGTCACCGGCGGCACGCTCTACGGCGACATGCAGACCGTCACCCAGGACATGCTCGACCACGCCTACGGGGATGCCAACAACTTCCTGCACACCAACGGCAACTACGAGCAGACCCGCTACTACCCGGCGCGCCAGATCAACATCGACAACGTGCACCAGCTCGAGCGCGCCTGGGTGTTCAAGACCGAAGTGAAGGAATCGCTGGAAACCACGCCCATCGTGGTGAACGGCACCATGTACGTGACCACCTCCTTCAATCATGTGCATGCGCTGGACGCGAAAACCGGCAAGGAGCTGTGGCACTACAAGCACAAGATGGGCCCGATCACCACGTACTGCTGCGGACCGAACAACCGCGGCGTCGCGGCCTGGGGCGACATGGTCTTCATGGGCACCCTGGACGCGCGCCTGGTTGCGCTCAATGCCAAGACGGGCAAGAAGGTCTGGGACGTGGAAATCGCCGATCCCGAACTCGGCTACAGCGAGACCATGGCGCCCACCGCGGTGGACGGCATGATTCTCATCGGCACCAACGGCGGTGAGTACGGCATTCGCGGTTTCGTGAAGGCCTACGATGCCCTGACCGGCAAGCTCATGTGGACCTTCAACACCATCCCGGAAAACTCGGTCGGTGTGTGGGCCGAGAAGGACGCCACCGGCCGTGACATGCATCGCGACATCGCGGCCGAGAAGAAGGCGCTGAAGAAGCTCGGCGATCCCTACAAGACCCTCGGCGGTGGCGTGTGGCAGAACATGGCCATCGATCGTGACAGCGGCATGGTCTACTTCGTGGTCGGCAATCCCTCGCCCGATCTGTACGGCGCCATCCGCCCCGGTGACAACCTGTACACCGATTCGCTGGTGGCCGTTGACCTCAAGACCGGCCAGTACCAGTGCCACTTCCAGTACATCGCCCATGACGTGTGGGACCTCGACGCGGTCAGCCCGCCGATACTCACGAAGGTGCGCGACAGCGACGGCAAGATGGTCAAGGGCGTGCTGCATGGCGGCAAAACCGGCTACGTGTACGTGCACCGGGCCAAGGATTGCAGCCTGATCCGCTTCTCCGACCCGATGGTCTCGCAGGAGGGCCGCTGGACGCTGCCGACCAAGGACGGTGCCCGCATGCTGCCCGGCGCCAACGGCGGCGTGGAATGGTCGCCGATGGCCGTCGACCCCAGGCTCGGCCTGACCTACGCCATCAACCTGCACCAGCCGATGACCTACCACGTCGAAGAGACGCCCTATCCGGAAGGCAAGCTGTGGCTGGGTGGTGCCTTCAAGGTCATCCCGGACGAGCAGCAGTGGGGCAACATCACGGCGGTGGACTACAACAGCGGCAAAATCCGCTGGAAGGTCAAGACCGAGCAGCCGATGATCGGCGGCATCCTGGCCACCGGCGGTGGCCTGGTATTCACCGGCGAGGGCAACGGCATGTTCAAGGCCTTCGACTCCGCCACCGGGCAACTGCTGTGGCAGGACAAGGCCGAGGCCGGTGTCAACGCGCCCCCCGCTTCCTACACCGTCGACGGCCACCAGTACATCGTCGTCGGCGCCGGCGGAAACGAGCAGCTAAACAA
>CAYGQN010000366.1:0-4499 GCA_964351795.1 uncultured Gammaproteobacteria bacterium | reverse complement strand
CCCACACCAGCACGATGAGCATCGCTGCCAGTGCGGCACCGGCATGCTCGGTCCACTCCAGGCTCAGCGAGTACTGCAGGTACTCGAGCACGGCATCGAGGGCGCAGATCCCGAACAGCACCGCCAGCGGCACGAACACGCTGCCGTGCTCGCGGTGCAGCCAGCGGGCCAGCAGCAGTGGCCGCGCCGGCTCCACCGGGCGCTGCTCGTCGAACACGCGCACGCGGGTGCGGCCGAAGGTAAGGCGGTCGCCATCGGCCAGGCGCACGACATCGCCGGTGGCCGGCACATCGTTGACGAGTACCGGGTTGGTGGCATCCAGCAGCCGCAGCAGCCATTCCTCCGGGCCGGCCTCCAGCCTGGCCTCGTAGGCCGAGACATAGGGATCCGCGAGCACGACATCGTTGTCGAAGGCGCGGCCGATGCCGAGCGACTCGCCCGGGCCGATGCGGCTGAGCGTGCCGCCACGACCCTCCAGCTGCAGCACCAGGCGTTTCATCGCACCTGCGCCAGGAAATGGCGCAACAGGGCAACCGCATTGCCGGCGCCGATGCCGGTCGCGCCCAGGCGCAGGATGAGGGCACGATCATTCATGTCCACCGTGGCGGCCAGGAACAGCAGGTCGAACAGGCCGGTGTAATCCCGGTAGGCGCGCTGGCAGGTGGACACCTTCCAGCGATGCCCGGCCAGGCGCAGGAAGGCGTTCTCGCAGTGGTAGGGGCTGACCTGCTTGTCATCCTCGACGTTGTACTGCCGGGGATGCTCGAAGCGGGACTGCACGGCCGCGTAGAACTGCAGCAGGTTCAGCTCCCCCGGGGTGAGCCATTCGTAGTCCTGGAACAACTGCCCGGTGACGAAGTCGCTGTCCAGGTAGACCTCGTCCTCGGTGGCGCAGTGGCGACGGATCCGCACGTACCGCTCCTCGTCGGGGTCGTCCACGGTGCGCCCCCAGCATTTCATCGCGTCGCTGAAGCGGCCGGGCAGCCGGAAATCGCCGAACGGTTCCGTCGCCGTCGCCTGCTGCAGGATCTGCGCGTAGAAGGCCTCCTGGTCGGCCAGGAGATCATCCCGGATGGCCGCCGTGAAGTCCGGCTCCCCCTGCGCGGCCAGGGCCGTGTCCAGCAGCGTGGCGAGGAAGCGCACCGGCACCAGGAAACTGAGCTGATCACCGCCGGTGGCGACGTTCACGCCCATCACGCGCCCGGCGGGCGTCATCGCCGGCCCGCCGCTCATGCCCGGGTTGAGCGAGCCGCTGAACAGGAGCTTCTGGTAGCGCGAGATGCTGGCATCGCCGTTGTAGGTACCCTCGACAATGCTCATGCCAAGATCATGCGGATTGCCCATGGCGTAGATGCGGTCGCCCTTGGCCAGGCGGACCTCGTGCAGGGGCAGGAACGCCGGCGCCAGGGCGTCGGCCTGGACGATGGCAAGGTCGTGGATCACGTCGATGGCGCGCAGTTCAAGCGCCCCGCTGGCGCCGCTGCGATCAACGTACTCCAGCCGGTACTTGGCCGGCTCGTGCACGTAGTTGGCGATGACGTGGAAGTTGGTGGCCAGGTGGCCAACGGCACTGACGGCAAAGCCCGAGCCGATGGCGGCCTTGTCGCCCGAAGCGATATCCACCACGCGGATCTGGAACACCAGGGCCTGGCGCGACTCGAACAGCGCGCTGGCCGTACCGGCGCTCAGCGCGGGGCTGCCAGAGACCAGGGCCACCAGCACCAGGCAAGCCGATTGCATCGATAAGCGCAAAGACAATCCCTTCTGACGGCCGGAGGCCCGTTGAAGCGCGCGCCGGCGGGCCCCGGTACGAGTATATGCGCCCCGTGGCAGCGCTTGAACCCGTGCACCACCCACGCAGGCGTGCATGGCATTGTTGATCGAGCTTAAGGACGCAACTGCCCTGCAGCCCTATGCTGGCAGGCAACTAATATTCACCAGGAGTCTGCCATGCCCTTGTGCCTGTACCGCGCCGCCACCGTGCTGCTCGTTGCCCTGCTGCCGGCCGCCGGCGCCCACGCCACCGACGCGGCCGGCGAGGCCCTGTTCCACCTGCACTGTGCAAGCTGTCATCTCTCGGAAGCGAAGCCGCGACCGGCGCCGCCGGCCGCGGCCGTGCGCAAGCGCTATCGCCGCGCTGCGCCGGAGCGGGAAGCCTTCATCGAGGCCGTGGCGGGCTGGCTCGCCAATCCGGATCCGGAGCAGGCGCTCATGCGCCGGGCGGTGACGCATCACGGGCCGATGCCGGCGGTGGTGCTCACCGACGCCAATCGACGGGCCATCGCCGGCTGGCTGTACGATGCGCCACTGCCGGCGATGAAGGGCCATGGCAAGGGCCACGGCGGCGGCCAGGCCGGGGCTGACGGCGGCCCGGGCGGCCATGGCCATGGCCATGGTCAGGGCGACGCGGCCGGGCCCGGCGCAGGCGGCGCAGACAAGGGCACCGATGGCGCTGGCGGCTGCCGGGGCGGCGGCCATGGCAAGGGCGACGGCGCCTGCAAGGGCGCGCCCGTGAGCGGGCCGGGCGCGCCGGCGGACAACCTGGACGCGGTTGCCGTGTCCATGGCCGAGGCCGCTGCACAACTGGCGCCGTTCAAGCAGTCCCTGATGCAGGCCCTGAAGGCCGGCCTGGCCCAGGGCGCGGTGGACGCAGTGAAGGTCTGCCGCCTGCAGGCCCCGGCGATAGCGGCCGGCCACAGCGAGGCGACACTGCGCGTGGGCCGGGCCAGTGATCGCCTGCGCAACCCCGCCAATACCCCGCCGGACTGGGCCGCGCCGGTTCTTTCGGCCTGGGTGGAGCAGCCGGCCATGGCGGCACCGATGCTGCTGGAACTCGGCGATGGCCGTCGCGGCTACCTCGAGCCGATTACCGTGAAGCCCCTGTGCCTGACCTGTCATGGCGAGCGTCTGGCCGAGGACGTGCGCGCGGAAATCGATCGCCATTACCCGACCGATCGGGCGACCGGTTACCGCGAGGGCGATCTGCGCGGGTTGTTCTGGCTGGAAACCGCGGGCGGGCGTTGAACCGGCCTGTTGTCACCGCGCGCGCCGGTTGCCGCACGGCCCGGCCGTTGCGCCAGCATTACCGGGCCGCAGGGCGCCGCGGCATTGCTGCCGTGACCGGGCCGCCGGTCCACGTGATGCTCCCCGCTGCGCGAGCGCGCGGCCGGCCGCTCAGGGGCCGGCCAGCAGGCTCAGGGCCGCACTGGTCAGTGCCTCCACCCCGGTGGCGATGGTCGGTGCCGGATCCGGGTAGAAGAACGGCGAATGCAGCGACGGCAGGCTGGTCTCACCTCGCTCGCTGGCCTCCCAGCGCTCCAGCGGCACAGCCCCCAGGCCGAACAGCAT
This sequence comes from uncultured Gammaproteobacteria bacterium, assembly GCA_964351795.1. Taxonomy (GTDB): domain Bacteria; phylum Pseudomonadota; class Gammaproteobacteria; order JADZEE01; family JADZEE01; genus CAYGQN01. Next base: position 1,151 of record CAYGQN010000366.1, on the reverse strand, counting down.
GCTCGGGATGCGCGGCTCCTGGCGGCCGTAACGGGCGAAATCCTCCCCGCCCATCGTCGGCGGCCTTGGCACCACGCGCTCCTCGCCGAAGCGGGCCGTGAACACCGCCACCAGGCGCTCCACCAGTGCCGGATCGTTGTACCCGGAGGGCGTGTAGCGATCCGAGAAGCTGACCGTTGGCAGGCGCGCCTCCGGCAGGCCGAAGGCCCGCGCCTCACCCTCGGCGATGCGGGCAATGCCATCGAGCAGCTGGCGTCGCACGGCGTCGCTGTAGGAGCGCACGGTGAGTTGCAGCTGCACCTGGTCGGGGATGATGTTGTGCTTGGTGCCGCCGTGGATGGCGCCGACGGTCACCACGGCCGGATTGGTGGGCGCCACCTCGCGCGACACCAGGGTCTGCAGGGCCAGCACGATGTTGGCCGCCAGCACCACCGGATCACGGGTGGTATGCGGGTAGGCGCCATGCCCGCCGATGCCGTGCACGCGGATATCCACCGAATCCACGTTGGCAGTGCCGAAGCCGGACACGTAGCCGATGGTGCCGGCCGGGAGATCCGCCGCCACGTGCAGCGCCAGGTTGTAGTCCGGCCGCGGAAAGCGCTCGAACAGCCCGTCCTCGAGCATGGCCAGCGCCCCGGCGCCGCGCTCCTCGGCGGGCTGGGCGATGAGCACCAGGGTGCCGCGCCACTGCTCGCGGCGCGCGGCCAGCTCGGCGGCAGTCCCTACCAGCGTGGTCATATGCACATCGTGCCCGCAGGCATGCATTACCCCGGTGCGCTCCCCGCCCGCGCCGGCCACGGTCACGTCGCTGGCATAGTCCAGGCCCGTCTGCTCGGTCACCGGCAGCGCATCCATGTCGCCACGGATGAGCACCGTCGGGCCGCTGCCATTGGCCAGCACGCCGACCACGCCGTGCCCGCCCACGCCCTCGGTGACCGTGAACCCGGCCTCGCGGAACCGCGCGGCGATACGTCCGGCACTGCGCTGCTCGGCGAAGGACAGTTCGGGATGACGATGCAGGTCGGTGTAGAAGGCCACCAGCGCCGGCAGCCGGCCGGCCACGGCCGCCTCCAGCGCCGCGGCGTCGGCGGCCTGGCCGGCCACGCGCGCCAGCGACAGGCGGCCCAGCCCCGCAGGGTGGGGCAGGACCG
>CAYGQN010000365.1:0-4501 GCA_964351795.1 uncultured Gammaproteobacteria bacterium | reverse complement strand
GGCTCGCGCGCTGGCGGGAAGCCGCGATAATGCACGGCGTCTTCAGGCGCGGCTGGCGCTGGCGTTCGCCGCGTGTTGCGGCGCATCCGAATCAACGAAGCACATGCCCATGGTTGCCGGGAAGCGGGTTGCCGGTGCACTGTTCGGGCATGTCGAAGGGGAGCAGGGTATGCAGGCATTCGAGAACACCGTCGCCATCGTCACCGGGGGCGGCTCCGGCATCGGCCGGGCCACGGCACTGTTGCTGGCCGCCGGCGGTGCGCAGGTCATCGTGGCCGGCCGGCGCGCAGCTGTGCTGGCGGAAGTGGTGGCGGAAGCGCCCGGGCGCATCCGCGCCTGCGTGGCCGATGTCACCACGGCTGCCGGTCGTGCCGACGTGGTGGCCGCGGCGCGCGATGGCCATGGCCGGCTGGACCTGCTGGTGAACAGCGCCGGCATCGCGCCGCTGCAGCCCTTCGAGGACACGCCCGACGAGGTGTTCGAGCAGACCTTTCTCACCAACCTGCTGGCGCCGGCGGCGCTCATCCGCGAAGCCTTGCCGCTGCTGCGCGAGGCGGCCGGCGCGGTGGTTAACGTGTCCACCGTGGGGGCGCGTTTCGTCATGCCCGGCTCGGCCGCCTACGCCGCCAGCAAGGCGGGCCTGGACCAGCTCACACGGGTGCTTGCCGCCGAGCTCGGGGCCAGCGGCGTGCGGGTCAATGCCGTGGCGCCTGGCGTGACCCGCACCGACATCAGCCGGGGCTTCTGGGACAGCGACCAGGGCCGGGCGATGGTGCCGGCCATGACGCCGATGGGGCGCCTGGGCGAGCCGGAGGAAATCGCCGAGGTCATCGCTTTCCTGGCCAGCCCGGCGGCACGCTGGGTCACCGGCCAGGTACTGGACGCCGCCGGCGGTTTCGGCCTGTAGGGCGGCTGGCGGCCGCGCCGCGGCTCCTGCCGGCGCACCGGCACGCCGGTTACGCCCTCGCCGGCCGATCGCCGTTGAGGAGGCTGTCTCGCTGCCTCGCAGGCGCCGGTTGCGGGCATCCGCTCGAAGTTGAACGCATTCGCGACATCTCGCTGCCTAGTGGGCGCCGGTTGCTGCCTACCCCGACTGACGGCTCAGCTGCCCGCTGGCTGGCCGTGATACCGCAGGAGTATTGACGCGGCCCGCCAGTGGTATTGGACCCTGCGATCCCGCGCGCCGTAGCATTACCCGACCGGTGTTTCCAGGGGAGGGCGAGCATGGCGGACATCACCACTGCGGCGGCGAGCGGCTGCCCGGCAGGCATCGGCAGCCGCTTCGATGCCTTCGACGGCGAACCCACCCGCATCTACCCGCTGTACGCCGAGGCGCGGCGCAGCGAGCCGGTGTTCCATGTGCCGGACATCGACTACTGGGTGGTCACCCGCTGGGAGGATGTGCGGACCGCCCTGGGCGGGGATCCGGCCGTGTTCTCGGCGGCCGTGGTGCTGGACCTGGTGACGCCGCTGTGCCCGGAGGCAGGGCGGATCGCCGCCGAGCACGGCATCCAGCTCAGCCCTTCGCTGGTGGACGAGGATCCGCCGCTGCACACCCGGCATCGCAAATCCCTGCACAAGCCCTTCGCGCGCGGGCGCATGAAGGCCATGGAGCCCATGGTGTTCGAGCTGCTGGACCGGCGCCTGGATGCACTGGCCCCGCGCGGGGAGATGGACCTGGTGGGTGATCTGCTGTTCGAGATCCCGGCCTTCATCCTGTTCGAGCTGTTCGGGGTGCCGCGCGAGGAACTGCCCCGGGTCCGTCGCTTCGCCCAGCGCCTGGCGGTGCTGGGTTTCGGGCGGCCGGCCGAGAGCGAGCAGATAGCCATGACCGCCGGCCTTGCCGGGTTTTGGGATTACTGCCGCAGCCACGTGGCGCGGCTGAGGGCAAAGCCGGGCGATGATGCCATGAGCGAGTTCATCCGCGGCCTGCAGGCCGCGGCCGGTGACCAGCCCGTGGACGCGGACTACGTGGCCACCGTGACCTTCCAGCTGTTCTTTGCCGGCCATGAGACCACCGTCAATGCCACCGCCGGCGGCATGCGCGCGCTGCTGGAGAACCGGGGCCAGTGGCAGGCCTTGTGCGAGGCGCCGGCGCTGCTCGACAACGCCGTGGAGGAATGCCTGCGCTACGCACCCTCGGTGCCTGCCTGGCGCCGGATCACGCGGGCGCCGGTGGACTTCTCCGGCGTGAAGGTACCGGCGGGCGCGCGCTTGCTGGTGGCTATCGGCTCGGCCAACCGCTGCGAGTCCCACTTCACCGACGGCGACAGCTTCGACATCCACCGCGCCAATGCGCGGGATCACATGGCCTTCGGATTCGGCCGGCACCATTGCCTGGGCGCTGATCTCGCCCGCATCGAGATGCGCGCCATCATCGGTGAACTCGCGCGGCGCCTGCCACACATGGAACTGGTGCCCGGGCAGCAGTACAGCTACTCGCCCAACACCTCGCACCGCGGCCCCGAGCAGGTGCTGGTGCGCTGGGACCCGGCCGCCAACCCGGCGCCGCCTCCGCGTCAGGCCGCCGGCTGAGCCGCCCGGCGGGCAGCAGTGCGGCCGAAGAACCGGCGCCGCCCCAGCGCGAGGCCACCGATGGCCAGCAGCCAGACGGTGGCCGGCTCCGGCGCCGCTACCACCTGCAGGCGCAGGCCCGGGCCGAAGTTGTCGCCGCCATCGCCGCTGAGCGTTGGTGTTTCGCGGATGTTCACGCCCCAGGTGTCCAGCCCCCATTGGCCGCTCACCGCCTGCCGCCCGATGCCGAGCAGGTCGGCCAGGATCGGGTGCAGCGTGCCGGGGCCGAGGATGCCGCGGACATCACCGCTGAACCCAACGGTTGGCCAATCCTCGCCCCGCTTGCGCCGGGCCTGCTGACGCCGGTCACTATCGAACCGTGACCACAGCGCCGGGTGTACGCTGGCAGAGCGGGCCGGTGCTCCTGCACGGAATCCTGTCCTGGGCGCTGGGGCAGGGCGGCGCTGCGCGTGGGCAGGTCTGTGGAAGCGCTGTTGTTGTGCAGTGGCTGACACCTCCGCCGGTGTTGCGATTGGAGGCACCGGTTTCCGATATCATGCTGCCGGGGTGGCCGTGCAGCCTGGTCGCCCGCGGGCAGATCCGGGCATTGTCGGCCACGTTCCGGGAGTCCCCGGATGTTCATCAGCAGGCACGCAACCACGTGGCACAGACAGGCAATCCATGAACGAGAGCGGGATTTGCGTCGCCGATGAAGGCGATCGGGCAAAGGTGTTGTTCACGGTGATGCTCGCCTTCGCCACGGATCCGATGATGCGCTGGCTGTTCCCGTCCGCCGATGCCTACATGGCCAGCCAGAGTGTCGTCAGCGCCATCTGCGGGCAGGCGTTCGGCCGGGGGTCTGTTTTCTTCACCCACGGCTACACGGCCGCCGCGCTCTGGTTGCCAGCGGGTGTCGGCCCGGACGAAGCGCGGCTCGCCGCCGCGCTGGAGGCGCTTGTGCCGGCAGACCGCTTCGACACGGCATTGCGGATATTCGAGGCGATGGAGGCACATCATCCGCACGAGCCGTACTGGGATTTGCCACTGCTCGCCGTGGACCCGGCCCATCAGGGCCAAGGCCTTGGGGCTGCCCTGATGGAACGGTCCCTGCGCCGCATCGACGAAGACGCGGCGGTGGCCTACCTGGTGTCCAGCAACCCCAGGAACATTCCGCTGTACGAGCGCTTCGGGTTCGACGTCATCGGCGAAATCCAGTTTGGAACCGCACCGGCCATTCACCCCATGCGCCGCGATGCAGCCCACCGGCGCGCAAGGCTTACTCCGGGCTGAACCCGCTGAGGTAGGGCGGGTATTCCTCGTACTCCGGGAGCTCGTCCCGGCCGCGGTACCAGGGCGCCCGCGAGCGCACGAACATGTGCTCGCCCGGTGCGGGCAGCTCGGTACCCTCGTCCAGCGTCGCTGCAGTGACCGCGAGGATCTTGCCGCCATCGATTTCCGCCTGCAGCGAGGATCCGCAGTTGCGGCAGAAAACCCTCGCCGAGTGCGTGCTGGACTGGTAGCGGCCGAGCTGCGCGGCATCGCCGACCCAGCGGAAACCCGACGCGACCACCTCGGCATAGGTACCGAAAGCGGCGCCATGGCTTTTCTGGCAGAAGCGGCAGTGGCAATGGTCCACGTGGCCGGTGAAGGCGTCGAATTCATAGCGGCATGCGCCGCACAGACAACCACCCGTGTAGGCCATTCTCATCTCCGCCTCGTGCGTAAGGCTGTTGGCGCCGGGCGCCCGGTTTGCTGCTGTGGACGCCGGCCGAAACAGGAGTGTAAGCGGCGCCGCGGTGGTTGTCGTGGGCGATCGGGATTGCCGGCGGGAGCCCCGGCGTGCGCGGTTCGGCGCAGTCGCCGCATCGGGCCTACTTGGGTGCGCGGAACTCGGCGCCGCGGCCGGCTGGGATCGTCGTGATGGAAAACAGATGGTGGGCCCGCCAGGACTCGAACCTGGGACCAAGGGATTATGAGTCCCCTGCTC
>CAYGQN010000364.1:0-4505 GCA_964351795.1 uncultured Gammaproteobacteria bacterium | reverse complement strand
GCTGGAGGTCGAAGCCGACGGCCGGCAGCGGCTCGTCGTGGGGACCTCCCGCGAAGCCGCGGGCGAGTACCTGCGCGTGGTGCGCGACTGAAGCGATCCGTATGCCTCAGTGGGCAGCGCCCCTGAGCTCCTCGGCCCGCTGCCGGGCGTTATGGCGGATGAAGGCACCGATGGTCTTCAGCTCTTCCGGCTCGATTTCCGGGAAGGCCGGCATGCCGCGCTCGCTCCTGCCCTCGTGCACGGTCCGCATGAAGGCACTGAAGTCCGCGGCCACCGGTGAGGCCCGCAGGTCCGGCGCGTAGCCCCCGCCGGCAGCGCCGCCGCTATGGCATACCGCGCACCGCTCGGCAAACAGGTCCTGGCCGGCCTGCACGGTTTCCGGTTCGAGCACCAGCAGCGGCTCATCCAGGGGGGCAGGCCTGTTCGGCGGCGGCCCGGCGGGAAGTTGAGCGGTCGCATCGAGCGCGAACACCAGCAACCGGCGTGGATGCCGTCCGTATTCCCAACCATGCTGGTCCGCGAGCGAGCCTGCCAGCGCCGGGGCCGCCCCGCCCCAGCCGGCGAGCAGTGCGACATACTGACGACCATCCACGGCGTAGGTGATCGGTGGCGCCGACAGGCCGACCCCCGCATCGAAGCGCCACAGGGCTTCGCCCGAGGCCGCGTCGTACGCCAGGATGCGCCCGTCCGCGCGACCCTGGAATACCAGGTCGCCCGCGGTTGTCAGGGTGCCGGGGTTCCATGCCCCCGGCGTGCCTACCTGCCACATCACGCGGCTGGTCTGGGGTTGCCAGGCAAGCAGGGCGCTCCAGCCGGCGCTGGCGGGGATGTCGGTTTCGAATCCAGCGACCCCGAGGCTTGGCGTGAAGGGCTTGGACTGCCACTTCTCGTGGTTGATGCCCTTGTCATTGTAGTAGCCGGGCACCTCCTGGTAGGGAATGTAGACCAGGCCGGTGCCCGGGTTGTAGGACATCGCGTGCCAGTTGTGGGCGCCGAAGGGGCCTGGCCAGATCAAGGTCTCGCCGTCTTCGTAGCGCGCATCCGGCAGTTCCACCGGCCTGCCGGTGCCCATGTCCACGTGGCTCGCCCAGGTCACCTTGCCGAATTTCTCGGCCGAGAGCAGCTCACCGTTGTTGCGGTCGAGAATGTAGAAGAAGCCGTTCTTCGGCGCATGCATGATCACCTTGCGAGGCTCGCCGTTGACTTCCAGGTCCGCGAGCATGATGTCCATGGCCGAGTTGAAGTCCCAGGTCTCGCCGGGCGTCGTCTGGTAATGCCAGACGTACTCGCCGGTATCGGCGTCCAGCGCCACGATGCTGCACAGGAACAGGTTGTCGCCGCCATCCGGGCTGCGCACCCGGCGATTCCATGGCGCGCCATTGCCGGTGCCCAGATAGACCCGGTTGAACTCCGGATCGTAGGTGATGGCATTCCAGACGGTGCCACCGCCGCCGTGGCGCCACCACTGGCCGGTCCAGGTGTCCGCGGCCATCCGCATGGCCTCGTTCTCGAAGCCCTCGGCCGGATTGCCGGGCACGGTGTGGAAACGCCAGCGCTGCTCGCCCGTCTCGGCATCGTAGGCGGTGACATAGCCACGCACCGGGCCGACGTCGGCACCGCCGTGGCCAATGAGCACCAGGCCGTTGAATGCCCGCGGTGCCCCGGTGATGTAGCGGGGGGTGTCCGGGTCGAGCGTGCGTGTGCTCCACACCTGCTTGCCGGTCCTGGCGTCAAGGGCGAGCAGGCGGCCGTCACCGGTACCCACGTAAACCTTGTCGTTCCACCAGGCTATCCCGCGGTTGAAGTCCCACATGACCCGGCGGTTCATGCCGGCGGCCTGCAGCGTCCCGGGGTCGTGCTGCCACAGCAGTTCGCCGGTGCCGGCGTCCACCGCCGTGACCACCGAGTAACTGCCGCTGAAGAACATGATCCCGTCATGCACCAGCGGCGTGGACATGAGTGAGCGCATGCCGGGCAGGTCGAGGGACCACGCCAGCCCCAGCCTGGCGACATTACCGGTATCGATGCTGTCTAGCGGGCTGAAGCGTTGCTCTGTGTAGTCGTGCCCGTAGGACAACCAGTTGCCGCCCTGGTCGCGGGCGGCAATAGCGGCGCCGCTGTCGGTCGGCCCTGCCAGCGCCGCGTTGGCAATGCTGCAAAGCAGCGTGGTTCGCGCTAGCAAGCGCAGGAGGGTTTGCTGGGTCGACATGTCGTGCTCCTCGGCCGTTCGGTGGATGTCGTGCGCTCCATGGTGGGGCGCACGACATGATACCGGACTCGGCAGGAGCGCCGTCGACAGTGAGATTGCCGCCAGCGGGGGGGGCGCCCGGGGCTGCGTTCTTCAGCCGGCCTGAAGGGCCTCGAGCACCTTCTGCGGATGGTCGGCGGCCTTGGGCACCTTCCTCCAGTGCTTCCGGACCTTGCCGTCGGCGCCGATCCAGACGGTCGAGCGGATGACCCCGATCGTCTTCTTGCCGTACATCATTTTTTCGCCCCAGGCGCCATATTTCTCCATGACCTTCTTGTCCGGATCACACAGCAGCGTGAAGGGCAGCTCGTACTTGTCCACGAACTTGCGGTGCGATGCCTCGTCGTCGGGCGAGATGCCGATCACGGTGGCGCCGAGCTTCTGGATGTCGCTCCAGTAGTCGCGGAACCCGCAGGCCTCCTTGGTGCAGCCGGGGGTGTCGTCCTTCGGATAGAAATACACGATCACATCCTGGCCCTTCAGGTCCTTCAGGGCGACCTTCTTGCCGTTGGTGTCCGTCAGCGTAAAGGCGGGTGCCGCCTTGCCTTCCTCGATTGCCATGCTTGCCATTCCTCCAGCGCCGGCTCAGCCGGCCAGCTTGCCAATGGGCAGGTTGCGCACCCGCTGCCCGGTCAGGTTGAACAACGCGTTGGTTACCGCCGGGGCGATGGGTGGCGTGCCCGGCTCACCGATGCCCCCCACGGCCTCGCCGCTATCGACGATGCTCACTTCCACCGCCGGCATCTCGGCTGCCCGCAGGATGGGATAGGTGTCGAAGTTGCCCGCTTGCGTGCGGCCGTCGCGCATCTGCACCTTCTCGTGCAGCGCCGCCGACAAGCCCGTGGAGATGCCGCTTTCCATCTGCATGGTGATGATCCGCGGGTTCAGGGCCATGCCGCAGTCCACCGCGCACCACACCTTGTGCACGCGCGGGCTGCCGTCCTTGGCAACGGAGACTTCCGCCACCTGGGCGACGATGGTGCCGTAGGCCTCATGGATCGCGATACCCTGGGCCCGCTGCACACCATCCACGTCGCGTGGGGCGGGATGCCAGCCGGCCATTTCCGCCGCGGTGTCCAGCACCTTGCGAACCCGGGGTGCATCGGCGAGCAGGCGTCGACGGTATTCCAGGGCATCAATGCCCGCGGCGATGGCCATCTCGTCGATGAATGATTCCTTGAAGAAGGCATTGTGCGAGTTGCCGACCGAGCGCCAGAAACCGATTGGTGGCGGCGTTTCGACATACACATATTCGATGAGCCGGTTGGCGATACCGTAGCTCTGGTGAATCGCGCCCTCGACCACCGATTCATCGTAACCGACCTGCTCGACCATCTTGGCGAAGTGGCGCTTCATCGGCCCGTCGCCGGCAATGGTGGCATGCAGGGCCGTGGGCAGGCCGTCCCCGCCGAGGTTGGCCCGGAAGCGGGCCGCGACCATCGGGCGGTAGAAGTCATGCTGCGTGTCTTCCTCCCGCGACCAGATCAGCTTGATCGGGGTACCTTTGTGCTGCATGGCAATAGCCACCGCCTGGGCAGTGAAGTCCGGTGCGAAGCGGCGCCCGAAGCCTCCGCCGAGGTAGGGCGTGTGGATGGTGATCGCCTCCTGGGGCAGTCCGGACACGGCCGCTGCGGCCTGGATGAAGCGTTCCACGCCCTGGTTCGGTGTCCAGATGGTGCAGCTGTCCTCGGTGACCAGCGCGGTGCAGTTCTGCGGCTCCATGGTGGCGTGCGCCAGAAAGGGCACGTGGTAGTCCGCGGTCAGTACATCCGCGGCCGTACCGAGCAGCGCCCGTGCATCCTCGCCATGGGCTTCGCTGGCCGCGCCCTTGTGCTCGAGGGCGGCACGCACGGCCTGTTCGTGGGCGTCGATATTGAAATCCGGGGCCGGCCCGGCAGTGAAAGTCGGTCGGGCGGCCTTCAGCCCCTGGCTGGCATGCCACCAGGTGCGCCCGACCACCGCCAGGGCATTGTCGATACGGTTGACCGCGACCACGCCGTCTATTGCCAGTGCCGCCTGCTCGTCGTAGTCGCTGACCTCGCCACCGAACACCGGTGCCTGGGCGATTGCCGCAATGAGCATACCCGGCACCGAGATATCGGCACCGAATTCGGCGCTGCCGTCGGTCTTGGCGGGCACATCGGTGCGTTCGGCCGGGGTGCCCAGCAGGACAAAGTCTGCCGTGCTCTTCAGGGGCACGTCCTCCGGTGGCGTCAGCGCGGCTGCCTCGGCGACCAGCTCGGCGTAATCCAGGGAG
>CAYGQN010000363.1:0-4519 GCA_964351795.1 uncultured Gammaproteobacteria bacterium | reverse complement strand
CGAGGGCAAGCGCGGCTTCATTGCCGCAGAGCGGCCGAAGCTCCTGGACCGCCTGAATATCAATGCCGACACCTGGCTCGCGCGGATGCGCAGCCAGCGCGGCTCGGCGCATCACGCGGTCGGGGCACCTTCGATGCTGCGCCGATTCGCCGAGCGCATGCGGCAGAAGTGGGTGCTCGGGCTCTCCGCCGCCGAGGCCTTGTATCCGACATAGCGGGGGCAACGCACCCCCTCAGTCACTGGACTTACGACGTCGGGGACGCAGTCCTCGCGAGCGAGCTCGCGCTGAAACAGCCAATTCACCCGCGCAAACCGGCGGCACCCGCCGCAACCGGAAAAAACTGCCGGCTACTGCTTCATCCACCATAAGCATCTCGCGGATTTACTCGGAAACCGCGCATCGAGCGCCCCAGAGTCGCCCGGTAATCTATGCCTGCCCGAGAAACTCTGTGGCCGTCAATTGATGCATGTCCCAGTAATTTGCCCGTGGGACAGTCGATGCCTGTCCCAGTTATTTGCGTAGTCGTCGACGGCAGCCGTACAGTCAATGCATGGATGCCCCATTTATGCCAATCGGCTATTTCAAATGACGGTGGATACCTGTCCCAGTTATTGCCGTCTTAAGCGGCTCCGACCTGTGATGCCGATTCCAAGAAAATAAACGCTGGTGACAAGCGCAGATAATCCAAATAGGGCCGATGTTCCGGCAGCTCCGTTCAAAATCTTTATGCTCACTAGAAGACCGAGAGCACCAACAACCATCGCAAGAAGCCGACCAAGTTTACTAATCAAAATCGGTCTCCGTGCCTTCGCAAATGTAGTGACAATACCCTTGCGCCCCAATGTAAAACCCGAATGCCGCAGACCCGATGACCCCCGAGACGCCTCTGGCAAATGTTAGGGCGCGAGTGCTCCGTCCAATTCTTCTACCGCGCTCATAGTGCCCAGAGTTCTTGTCTCTGTTTGCCCGTGCCACTCCGGTTTCCTCGATTGCCTCTGCAGCTTCATTCGCAGCGATTGAGGGAATCGTGAGAGGACTGAGTGTCTCGGCCGCGTAATACAAACCTTCAGGATACTGCTGCAGACAACGGTCTACGCAACGGGGGTCGGTGGGACATGTCGAGCGCCGGCCAAACCGCTGATTCCACCTCTTCCGCGTCTCAGCCCTGCTCATTAAGCCCAGCGGATCCACCCACCGCAACGGATTGTTATTGGCGTACGCGTAAGTATTCAGCCCGCCCTGCAGCCCAATCGGATCACTTTGGAGATAGACCAACGATGGCTGCCTCATAAACTATGTAAATCAGTCGCCGCGAGGGACATATCGGACCTCTATAATTGCGGCATGGTCCGGAATGAGGTCAGATAGTGACGAGTCTCCAGGATCGGTCACGATAATTTGCTCTGCTCTATATAGCTCCTCAGAATCGGAATTCAGATCTAGCTTTGCGGCATCGCGCTCCATCAGTATGGTGCCAATTGAAGTCTCAAATGCCTTTAGCCTTGGCACCGTCGATAGATACCAATTCACAATCTCTCTTGGCGAGTCTCTTGAAACCAGGAGCACACTAGCCATGCCTCCATGAGGGTCATTAGCCATTAGCTGCCGCGAAGCCGGATACGCCGGAAACGGTACAGCACTTCGGGGTGGGCTTGGGATTGAGCGCAAAGCAACTGCTTTTTCCAACGTCGCTCCGCTTAGTCCCGAAACCTCAATCTTCTCGGCGAACGGCACGCCGGTGCCATAGAAACTGGAGCAAGCAACTATCAATACGAGAACTGGTAACCGATACACGAGAATGTCATCCCCGCCGAGTTGATGTCATACATGCGCGGTTCTCCCGGCATTTCCTCCGGAACTCCTCAAGGTGCAAAATTCGGCGGCAATGGCGGTTGCAATCCAGCATTTCAGTGCCCTCAGCGTTACTGGCACACCACCGCAAAATCTCTTGATCCGAGGTAAACCCGCCCTTCTTTGCGCGACAGAACCAATCCGCACATTCTTCGGCTAGCGGAAAACCATAAATTAAGTCCCGCAACATCTGCCCCAAATCAACACCGTTCTCATAATTCGCTCTGGTGACAGCACCCTGCGCGGCACTCATCGACGCCGATGTCGCGAGACCCAATTTGTCGACAAACCGCAAAGGATTGTTGTCGGCATAAGCGTAGGTGTTCAGCCCGCCCTGCAGCCCGATGGGATCACTTTGGAGATACCGCCCCGTACTTGGATCGTAGTCCCGGAAGTAGTTGTAGTACAAACCCGACTCGGGCATGTAGTACTGGCCCGGGAATCCCAACCGGAGCACGGCCTAAGACCAGCCCCAACACCCGTGCATGGATGGCTCTCGCAGCGAGCATTCGTGGACCCACGAAGCGTCGACCGGCGCGACCAGCTGAGGGCTGCCCAAAATGGTCAGTGAGCAGCAATGCAAGATAAGGTGGCGCAGCCCCGCCCTGAACTTGCGGAATCCAGCTCGCGAAGAGCGCGACAGGACGACTATCGACGTAGATGTATTCAAACAGCACATCCCCGCCATCCATGTCCGCAATGAGCAAGCCCGACTCGTCATACAACCAGGCATGGTGCGCTTCGACCGGGTAAGTCCCGGCCCCTGGCCCAGTGGAGTCGAACCCGACGCGCTGGCCAAGCCCGTTGTGCGTGATTGCGGTGTCGATAACGATCTGCCCGGCTGAGTCGGTGGTTGTCATCCTGGCGGGCCGGTTCCCATCACCGTAATCGATGCTCAGGTCATAAGCCCACCACCACGCCGACGGCACGTCGATGCTCGTGACGCTACCGGCATCATCAAGCGCATAATCCCGCGGCGGATTGATATGCGAACCCGTATAGCCGGCGGTCTGCTGCGCCGCCAGCAAGCGGTTTGACTGGAATTGCGTCGAATACGTTGTCGAGCGCGGCGCACCGAAGGTAGAGGAGAATATGCTCTGCGTTCTGTTGCCGTTCTGGTCGTACAGATAATCGTATGAGAACACGCCACCGATGTGTGCCTCGTCCAACCTCGAGGCAGCATCCCAGACGTAATCGTGCGAGGACATCACGCTACCGCTTCCCGACAATTCTTCGATACGGTGCACGTTTCCCGTGGGTTCATGATGGTAACGGCGAAAGTCCAGGGACGTTCCCAATGGGCGGAAATGCTCTACCTCCCGCGTCCGGTAGTCGGCGTCCAGACGATAAACGCTGCGATACTCGTGGCCCGAGACGCCGAACTTGATCTCGGTTATCGGACCAAAGGGCGCATATTCGATGCCATGCTGGGCCTGCGAGCCATCAATGATCGTCGTCGTGACGCCTGCCATTGTGGTTGTCACTCCGATGATGCGGCCGGTATCGTCATCGCGCTCGTAGTCAACGATGCGACCGGATGGGTAGGTCATCTGAATCAACCGGTCAGCGTCATCGTATTCGTAGCCGGTATCGTAAGTCGCGCTTCCAGTACCTGTGGTGACAACGGTCTGCTTGTCGGTGACGTTGCCGCGCGCATCGTAACCATACATGGTGCTGCCGCTCTCGTCGGTGATGACGCACAGGCGGCCGGCGGCATAGGCGTTGCTATTCAGGCAGCCGCTGTCGTACTGGTAGGTGGTGTCGGTATCGTTGGGGTAGTCGAGCAGCGTCGTCCGGCCGAGGGCGTCGTAGCCGTAGGTCACCGTGATGTTCCTGGCGTCCGTCATTGTGCCGGGATTGCCGAGGCCATCGTGGTTCTCGTAGATGCTGGTGCCTCGGTCCGGGCTGGTTTCCTGTTCGAGGTCACCGAAGCCGTTGTAGCCGTAGGTCGTCGCCCCCACGGCGGGTGGGTCGACTGATACCAGGTTGTCCAGGACGTCGTACTGGTAGGTGGTCTGATCGTTGAAGGCGTTCTCGAACACGATGAGGCGATTCAGTGCGTCGTACTGGTTGGTGACGTCGTCCACGCCATTGCCGGAGATCTTTCGAACGTTGCCATTGACGTTCTTATGCGTATCCAGCGCGGACTGACAGTTCTCGTCGAGGGTGCGCCGTTCGAGGACTGTCTCGCCTTGCTCGAGGCCAATGACGAAATAGCCTTTGTAGGCTGCAACATCCGCGCAGGCGAGCGCGGCGAGAATGAGGGCGACTATCCGACCGCTGCTGTGCCGCCTCACGTTGCTCACCGTTTCGACTCCAAGGCGTCGCGCCCGACTCGCGACCGCAAGTCGGCCTTGCGCTGCTTCCAGCTTTCCAGCCTGGCGGGGCTGAGCCCTTGTCCGTCCAGGGCAAGCACACTGCACATACCACCCATCTCGTCGCAGTCGCCGATGGCCTCGTTGCGGTTACGGAAGCACGCGCAGTACTCGCCGGTGGCGCAGGTCTCGTTGGTGAAGCACAGTGGTGGCTGCGCGAGGGTGGGAGTGAAAACCAGAATGCAGAACGCGCTGGTGGCCAGGCTGAGCAGCAAGCGGGGCATCGGACCTCCTTGCCGGTTCGAAACGGCTTGACAGGCAGCCTACCCCCCCCCTTTGTTACAGCTTGATG
>CAYGQN010000362.1:0-4559 GCA_964351795.1 uncultured Gammaproteobacteria bacterium | reverse complement strand
CCCCTGGACCGCTGTTCGAATTGTTGCGCCATTGCAACATTGCCATCGAATTCGAGACTTTCCCTGCCTCTGCAAGTGGCATGATGTCAGCGTTGATGTAGTATTTTAGTTGCAACACCGTGCTTTAGTACATATGATCGAATCTTGGGCAGGGGACACCAACACTGCGTCCGGACGACAAGCCTTCCACCTCGCGTCGCCGGAGCCAACGGGTTTACAAGCAGGGCCGCGGCCCTGGTTAATCGGGAGAACATGATCATGTCGAGTATGGCCACACTCAAGCGGGCAACGCTGGCAAGCGCTGTCGCCGCAGTCTGTGCCGGCGGCCAGGTTGGCGCCGCCGTTCTGGAGGAAGTCGTTGTCACCGCGCAGAAGCGCGAGCAGAGCGTGCAGGACGTGGGTATTTCCGTCAGTGCCTTCACCGGTGAGCAGCTCCAGGCGCTTGGCTACACCAATGCCCAGCAGGTCACGGCGCTCGCCGCCGGTGTCAGCACGGTGCAGCCCAACGGCGAGGCCAACTACTCCATCGCCATCCGCGGCTCGGCCAGCTCGGACTTCACCTCCAACAACGAGAGCCCGGTGGCCGTCTACGTGGACGACGTCTACATCAGCCAGATGTCCGGCGCCGGTTTCATGCTTTTCGACATGGAGCGCGTGGAAATCCTCCGCGGCCCGCAGGGCACGCTGTTCGGCCGTAACGCCACGGGCGGCCTGGCGCACTACATCACCGTCAAGCCGACGCAGGAATTCGGTGGCTACGGCCAGTTCACCGTTGGCGAGTACGACCAGGTCAAGTTCGAGGGCGCCGTGGGTGGCGGCCTCACCGACACCGTCTCCGGTCGCGTGTCCGTGTCAACGCACCACAACAGTGGTTACGCCGACAACCGCTTCCTGAACCAGGACCTGAACGACGCGAACGACTGGGCCGGTCGCGTGCAGTTGCTGTTCGAGCCGAACGAGGACGTCAGCTTCCTGCTGAACGCCCGTTATTCCCTGCAGCAGATCCGCACCGGCTTCTTCGAGCACCAGCCGGCGGCCGTGCCCGGCCAGCTCACGCCGAACGGCGTGCCCAACCCGACGCTGGGCTACTTCGACCCGGACCTCGGCAACGACGTGTTCGCCGGCGACTACGATCGCGAGGGTTTCAACGACAACGAAACCTATGGCTTCACTGGCACGCTCAACTGGCAGACCGACAACTTCGAAATCGTGTCGATCACCGACTACTCCAGCGTGACGCGCGATTACATCGAGGATTCCGATGCCTCGCCGGTGCCGTTCTTCAACTTCTACCTGAACACCGATGCCGAGCAGTTCTCGCAGGAACTGCGCATCAGCGGTGAAACCGACCGCCTGCAGTGGGTCACCGGTTTCTATTACCTGAACATCGATATTGCCGACGCCAACGGCGGCGAGAGCACGGTGTTCCACGATGCCTTCGCCTGCGATGCCACCTGCAGCAACGCCGGTACCTTCATCAACCCGGGCGAGCCGGCACCGTTCACCTTCGGCGGCGCCCGCGGCCTGGATTCGCCGTACACCATCGATACCGAATCCTGGTCGCTGTTCGGCCAGCTCGAGTACGCGTTCAACGAGCAGTGGAGCGGTATCGTCGGTTTCCGCTGGATCGAGGAAGACAAGGACTACAGCTACCAGAACAACGGTGTGCGCTTCATCGACGGCCAACGCCATCGCAACGGCAACCCGAACATCACGGTGCCCTTCATCGCCTTCGATACCTCGGTCTCCGACAGCCTCTGGTCGGCCAAGGTGGAGCTCGACTGGCGGCCCACCGACGACCTGCTGCTGTTCGGTTCCTGGAACCGGGGCACCAAGGCCAGCGGCTTCAACGCGCCCTTCATCCCGCTGGTGACCGTGCTCACGGGCGCGGCGACGCTCGAGGAGCTCATTCCCTATGACCCGGAAGAGCTTGACGCTTTCGAGGTTGGCTTCAAGTGGTCCTTCGCCGACGGCCTCGCGCGCCTGAACGGCTCTGTGTACTACTACGACTACAGCGACTACCAGGCCTTCAACCTGGTTGTGCTGGATGCCATCACCACCAACCGCGACGCGGAGATGTGGGGTATCGACATGGAGCTGCAGGCCTCGCCGATGGAAGGCCTGGACCTGCTGCTCGGCATGGCCTACAACGACGCGGAAATCGACCTGGACGGCCGCACGTCCCGCCCGGTGCAGTCGCCGAAGTGGAACATCAGCGGCCTTGTTCGCTACTCCTGGCCGATGTTCGGTGGCACCGTGGCCATCCAGGCCGATGCCGACTACCGCTCGAAGCAGTTGTTCTCCCTCACCGGTCTGCCCACTGTGGAGCAGGACGGCTACGCGGTCGCCAATGCCCGGCTGAGCTATCGGACCCAGGATGACAAGTGGGAAGCGGCGCTGTTCGTGAACAACCTGTTCGACAACGAATACCGCGTGCAGCAGTTCGACCTGTCCGGTGATTTCTTCGACCCGGTCAACCCCGGTGTCATGGGTCTGGTCGAGGAGTACTACGGCCGCCCGCGCTGGATCGGCGGCAGCGTCAGCTACCGCTTCTGAGGTACCTTGGAACCCCGGGCGCCCCTTGCAGGGTGCCCGGGGTTGCCATCCTGACAGAACGAACATCCGATGGAGACAGGCACCTTGAGCCCCAATACATTCCCCGCACAACGCCTGCTCGCCGCCGCCACGCTGGCGCTGCTTGGCGCCACCGCGCAGGCTGAAATCGAGCCGGAGAGAATCACCGCTGAAACGCTGCCCAAACCCGGCCCGCACTGGGTGTGGGTCAGCGATATCAGCTTCAACAACATGATTGACGGCAAATCCTTCCTGCTCGATGCCGACTCGGGCAAGATGCTGGGGATGATTTCCGGCGGGAATTTCCATGATTCCCTCGGCCTGCCCGGCCACCAGAAGGAGTTCTATTCCACCGACACCTTCTACTCGCGCGGCTCGCGCGGTGACCGCGTGGACGTGGTCAGCATCTACGACGCCCGCACGCTGGACGTCACCGGTGAAATCATCATCCCGCCCAAGCAGCTGTTGAGCGTGCCCACGGGCGTGGCGACCACCGCGATGAGCGAAGACGACCGCTTCCTGTACGTGTACAACTTCACACCGGCGCAGTCGCTGTCCATCGTCAACCTGCCCGAGCGCAAGTTCGTGGGCGAGGTGGAAACCGCCGGTTGCGCCATGACCTACCCGGTCGGCCCACGCAAGCTGCACATGATCTGCGCCGACGCCAGCTTTCTCACCATGAAGTTCGACGATGCCGGCGCCGTTGTATCGCGCAGCCGCAGCAAGCCCATGTTCGACCCGAAGCAGGACCTGGTGAACGACGATGCCGTGCGCGCCGGCAACAAGTGGTACTTCGTGTCCTACAAGGGCGATGTGTACACCGTCGACAGCAGCGGCGACGAGCCGGTTTTCGAACCGAAGTGGTCCCTGCTGACCACCGAGGCCGACAGGGCCGGCGCCTGGCGCCCGGGCGGTTACCAGCTGTTCTCCATCCACGAGGCAAGCGGGCGCATGTACGTCATCATGCACCCGGACGGCAAGCCGTCGACGCACAAGGACGCGGGCACCGAGGTGTGGGTGTTCGACCTGGCCAGCAAGAAGCGCATCCAGCGCATCGACCTCCGGGCCACGGCGACCATCGTCAAGGTGAGCCCGGACGCCAAACCCCTGTTGTACACGGCGTCCATCGAGCGCCCGGAGCTGGACATCTACGACGCCCTGAGCGGCGCGCACCTGCGCACGGTTACCGAGCTCGGCCAATCGCCGACGGTAATCCAGGTACCCTGACAACCGCCGTCTACAACGTTTGAGGACCACACCCCCATGGGCTGGATAGACAACATCACTGAACGCCTTACCCGCAACGTGGCCCGCCAGACCTCGCGGCGCGGGTTCATCTCGCGATTCGGCACCGTGCTGGTCGGTGGCGCAACCCTGCCACTGCTGCCGGTGGCCCGCGCAGACTCGCATTCCCCGAAGGCCGCCGGGCCGGCCGCCGACCCCGGGGATCCGGCCACCTGCGAGTACTGGCGGCACTGCGCCATCGACGGCTTCCTGTGCTCGTGCTGCGGCGGCACCCAAAGCAGCTGCCCGCCGGGCACCGAACCCTCGCCGGTGACCTGGGTCGGCACCTGTCGCAACCCGGCCGATGGCAAGGATTACGTCATCTCCTACAATGACTGCTGCGGCAAATCCAGTTGCGGGCGCTGCGTGTGCACCCGCAACGAAGGCGAGGAGCCGATGTACCGGCCGCAGAAGAGCAATGACATCGACTGGTGCCTGGGTACCCGCAGCGCGGTGTACAACTGCTCCACCGCCGTGGTCATCGGCGTATCGACCGAGCCGGTCTGATACGACAGGCAGTCAGCTCAAGCCGCCGGGGCCCGTCAGTTGTTCTGATGCGCCCCGGTTTTTTTTGCCCTGCCAACCTTGGCATGGCCGTACCCGGCGCGCTGGATGCCGAATCAACGCGCCGTACGTTGGCAGCGCCCGGGGGGATGATGCCGTGGCCGGCGATGGGGCCGCAGGGGCGACTTCAGTCGCCC
>CAYGQN010000361.1:0-4572 GCA_964351795.1 uncultured Gammaproteobacteria bacterium | reverse complement strand
GCGGTACGCCCTGCAGGGGGCCGGCCGGCAGCCCGGCGCGCAGGCGCTCGCGGGCGAGGTCGTAGTGTTTCAGCGTGACGGCGTTGAGGGCCGGGTTCAGCGCTTCCACCCGCCGGATGGCCTCTTCCAGCACGGCCTCGGCGCTGTACTCGCCGCGACGGATCGCGGCGGCGAGATCCATGCCGTCGGCCCGTTCGTAGAACGCCGCCAGGCCGTCGGGGCCAGTGGCGGCCGCGGGGCCCGGTGTTGCCACGGCCGCCATTGCCGCCGCGGCGCCGAGGTTGAACTGTCTTCTGCCCATCGCTGCCATCTGCGCTCCCGCTCCGGGTGTTTGCACTGCCGGCCGGCAGGCTTCAGTTGCCGCCGGGCAGCGGTGGTGCCCGCCAGCCATGGCCGCTCGCCTGCTCGAAGGCCCGGGCCAGTTGCAGCACGGCCAGGTCGTCCCGGTGCCGGCCGACGATTTGCAGGCCCACCGGCAGCCCCTCCGCGCTGAAGCCGCAGGGTACCGAGATGGCCGGGTGCCCGGTCACGGTGATCCAGTAGCACGAGCGCATCCAGTCGAGATAGGTATGCATGGCCTCGCCGTTGATCTCGCGCACCCATTCCTGCTCCACCGGGAAGGGCAGCACCTGCGTCACCGGCAGCACCAGGAAATCATAGTGCTCGAAGAATGCGCGCAGGCGATGGTAGAGCGCGGCATGCCGGCGTTCGGCCGCGGCAATCTGCGGGCCGGTGAGGGCGAGGCCTGCCTCGATGTTCCATACCAGGGTGTCCTTCATCCGCGCGCGGTGCTGTTGCAGCAGGGCCTCGCCCATCTGCGCGTACAGCCATGCCCGGCCGGTGATGAAGCATTCGTCGGCGTCGCTGAAATCCGGCAGCGCCGGCTCCAGTTCCAGGCCGATGGCGTCGAAGTCGGGGCGACAGGCCTCGATGGCCGTGACGATGGCCGGGTCCACCGGCAGGGCGCCGCCGAAGTCCGGGCTCCAGGCCACGCGGGTGCCGCGCCAGTCCCGCTCCAGCGGGCCGGCGAAGGCATTGCCGGGCTCCGACAGGGCGATGGGCGAGCGCGGATCCGGGCCGGCCATGGCACTCAGCATCAGGGCGCAGTCGCGGACATTGCGTGCCATCGGCCCTTCCACCGGCAGCGGATTCCAGGGCGCATCGGTGGGCCAGGTCGGCACTCGCCCGGGCGATGGCCGCAGGCCGACCACGCCGCAGAAGGCCGCCGGATTGCGCAGGGAGCCACCGAGATCACTGCCATCGGCAATCGGCACCATGGCTGCGGCCAGTGCCGCCGCGGCGCCGCCGCTGCTGCCGCCGCAGGTCCGGTCGTGATCCCAGGGGTTCACCGTAGCGCCGAATACGGGGTTGAAGGTCTGCGAACCCGCCCCGAACTCAGGGGTGTTGGATTTGCCAAGCATGATGGCGCCGGCTGCTGCCAGGCGCTCGACGATGAGGCTGTCGCGGTCGGGGATATTGTCGGCGAATACCGGCGAGCCGAAGGTGGTTCGCACGCCGCGCGTGAGGGCCAGATCCTTGTGCACCACCGGCAGGCCATGCAGGGGGCCGACGGGCCCGCCGCGGGCCATGGCGGCGTCGGCTGCATCGGCCCGTTGCAGGGCCAGCTCCGGCACCAGGGTGACAATGGCGTTGATGGCCGGGTTGACGGCCTCGATGTGGCGCAGGTGCGCTTCGACCAGTTCCCGGGCGGATATCTCGCGGCTGTCCAGCAGAGCCCGCAGCCGGGTCGCCGGCAGCGTGCACAGCGTGTCGCCGCTGGCGGCGATGTCTGAAGGAACCCTTGCCAAGGCGCTACTCCCCGGGCTGGCCGGCGATGATGTGCTGTCGGCCCCTGCCACTGCGGGCAGGCCGCGAAAACGGGGCCGGGGAGGCATGCCGCCTCCCCGGCATCGTGCCGATCAGTGGAAGCTGTAGTCCACCGTGAGGCCGTAGGTGCGCGGCATGCCGTTGGTGCGCACGAAGTACACGTTACCGCCGCCGAAGGCGCTCACGTAGTAGTTGTTGTCGGTGATGTTGCGCGACCAGGCTGTCACCCGCCAGCGATCATTGGCTTCGCTGCGCAGACTGAGGCGGGCGTTGGCCAGCACGTAGCTCTCGCGGGCCTGTTCCGGCTCGAAAGGTGCGCCGACCACGCCGCCGCGATACATGACGTCGACCGCCGGCTGAATCACGAAGCCATTGCCGATGCGGATGTCGTAGGCCGCACCGATGTTGCCGGACCACTCAGGCGCATTGGGCAGTGCCAGGCCCGAGGCATCGGCGGTGATGATGTTGGTGAGGGTGCTGCCTTGCTGCACAGCGTCGTAGTCGGTGATCTCGGTATCAAGGAAGGCGAAACTGCCGTTGATCATCAGAGCGTCGGTCGGGTAGTACAGCAGATCACCCTCGACACCGAAGATCTTCGACTCGGGGATATTCACCAGGCCCGAGATGATGCCCACCGGCGTGACCGCGTTGCCACGTTCCTGCTTGTTCTCGTAGTCGTAGCGGAACATGGCGAGGTTGAGCTGCATGGCGCCATCGAGGAGCGTGGCCTTCACGCCGACCTCGAAAGACAGCAGTTCCTCGAGGTCATACGGGCCGAGCTGCTGCACCGTGTTCAGGTTGGCGCCGTTGAAACCGCCGGTCTTGAAGCCCTTGGAGATGTTGAAGTACCAGAGCAGGTTGTCGTTCGGCGCGAAATCCAGGCCGGCCTTCCACATCCACTCGTCGGCACTGACTTCCCCGAGGATGGTCGGCGGGAAGATGTCGGCACCGGCGGCGGCCGTTGCGGGCGAGACGCCGGGGAACAGCGGGTCTGCAAACCACAGCGGCAGCACGGCATTGAGCTCGGCCAGGTCGACCACGCCGCAGGCGTTGGGGGCAATCTGCGGCGCGAAGGGCGGCAGCACCAGGGGCAGGAAGTCGCGCAGCTGGATGCCGGGCACGTTCAGGTCGGGCGGGCTGGCATCGTTGGTGCAGCCGTCGAACTCGCGATCCTCGCTGGTGTAACGGGCGCCGAGGTTGATGCCCACCTGGTCGGTGACGTCCCATTCCACGTGGCCGAAGATGGCGATGGACTCGGTTTCCACGGTGTAGTTGGTGTCGAGCTGGGAAATGCCGAACACGCCCTCGCCGAAGAAGTAGTTGTAGTCCTCGTCGACCTCGTCCTTGGCGTAGTACAGGCCGGCCAGCCAGGTGACGTTGTCGCCGAAATCCCCCGCGACCCGCAGTTCCTGGGAGAACACCCAGATATCGGTGACGTTGATGTTGCTGGAATCCAGCAGCGCCGAACCGTCCCAGTCGTTGGCTTCGTTGCGCTCGAACTTCTCGTAGCCGGTGATGGAGGTGACTTCCAGGTCCGCCACGTTCCAGACGAACTTGGCGCTGGCACCGTACTGCTGGTTGTCGCGCTGGGGGCGCAGGGCATTGCCGGGGCCGTTGGTCCAGTCCGCCGCCCTGTTGTCGTTGACCGAGAAAATCGTCGCGCCCTGGAAGAAGTCGATCTGCCCCGGGCCGACGTTCGGCAGCAGCGGGGACGCCCGGTTGAAACGGGTGCCGTCCACCGGCGTGCTGGCGATGCTGTCGGACTGGTCATCGTTGTAGTGCACGTTCAGCAGCAGGCTGAGGTCATCGGTGACGTCAATATCCAGCAGGCCGCGCACCGAGTAGGTTTCCATCTCGCCAAGCTTGTCGCCGGGGCGGGACAGGCTTTCCTGCCAGCCGTCGAAGCGCTGCACCGTCTTGAAGGCGACACGGCCGCGCACGCGATCACTGAACGGCCCGCTGGCATAGCCTTCGAACTCCAGGGTGTCGAAGTTGCCGTAGGTGGCGATGACGCCGGCCTCGAAGGTGTCGGTGGGCTTGCGCGAGACGAAGCTCACCTGGCCGCCGGTGGTGTTGCGGCCATACAGGTCGCCCTGCGGGCCCTTCAGCACTTCGATGCGATCAACATCGAAGAACTGGCCGGTGGCCATGACCGGGTAGGGGAAGGCCACTTCGTCGAAATAGATACCCACGGTGGAGGAGGCCGCGGTGGAATAATCCTGGAAACCAACGCCACGGATGGACCAGGACGAGGTACCGGTGCCGGCGGTCTGGTTGACGACCAGGCCGGGCGTCGAGGCGGCCATGTCTTCCATGGAGCGAATGCCGAGGTTCTGCACCGTCTCGGCATTCAGGGCCGTCACGGTGATCGGCACGTCATTGACGCTCTGCTCGCGCTTCTGCGCAGTGACGACGACTTCCTCGATCTGGGCAAGCGCCGGCATGGTGCCAACGGCGAGAGCGGCTGCCACGGCGGCGGCGAGCGGAGCGGGTCGCATGACTGACATGGTGTATCCCCCTGGTGCTGTGAGCGCATCACGCTGTCCGGCGTGATACATAATTACCCGGAACATGGCCCCGGCTTTGTCACGAATACTACGTCGCTGGCGTGGTTCTCGCACCACCCAACCGGGTGGTTGTGGCTTGATTTGGGGCTAAACCGCTGCTGACAAGGCGCGATTGTAGCGTTGATGCAACATATCGACCCGATGGAACCCGGCCCGCATGACCCTTTTACCGGTTTTC
>CAYGQN010000360.1:1439-4580 GCA_964351795.1 uncultured Gammaproteobacteria bacterium | reverse complement strand
GATGACCCGTTTGATATCCGTCTGCGTCAGGCCGATCGTGGCGGCGAAGAAGGCTGTGAAGGCTCCGATCACAGCGACCAGCGCCAGAACTCCGGGCGCGAGTACCGGGAAGGCGCGCGCCATGAGATAGACACCGGCGGCCACCATGGTCGCCGCGTGAATCATCGCGGAAACCGGCGTCGGGCCTTCCATGGCATCGGGAAGCCAGACATGCAGCGGGAACTGCGCCGACTTGCCGACCGCCCGAGGAAGACCAGCAGACCGAAGCCCGCGCCCGACAGCGTGGTTCGCATCCCCGCCCGCCGCGCGGGTATACTGCGGCATCCCTTTGAAAATCATTGACGCAACCGTCGCTGCGATCGCGTAGCCGTTGCCGGCGTGGCCATGTCCGCGCCAGTGGTCGCGGGCGGCGTGCGTGCTGGCGACCCGGAGCAGGCATGCGGCTGATTCACCAGATCGACTACGAGATTGGCCAGGACAACGTCCAGATATTCGGCCTGGACATTCACAACCCGGTGTTCGGCGTCTCCGCCCTCATCGTTGTCCTGGTAGTCACTTTCGCGCTGTACTCCCCCGACCTGACCGCTTCGCTGCTGGGCGATTTGCGGCCCTGGCTCACCAATCGCTTCGACTGGCTGTTCATGATCGCCGGCAATGTCTTCGTGCTGTTCTGCCTTGTGCTGGTGGTATCGCCGCTTGGCCGGGTGCGCCTGGGCGGCCCGAAAGCGCTGCCCAGCCACAGTTACCCCGCATGGCTGGCGATGCTGTTCGCCGCCGGGATGGGGATCGGGCTGATGTTCTTCGGGGTGCTCGAGCCGGTTGCGCACTTTCGCAGCCCGCCGCTGGGGGTCGACCCCGCCGACCTGGATGCCGCGCGCGACATCGGCGTGGCGGCCACCATTTTCCACTGGGGCCTGCATGCCTGGGCGGTGTACGCCGTGGTCGCCTTGTCGCTGGCATTCTTCACCTACAACCATGGCCTGCCGCTGACCATCCGCTCGGCCTTCTACCCGGTGTTCGGAGACCGGGTCTGGGGCTGGTTCGGGCATTTCATCGATATCCTGGCCGTTTACGCCACGCTGTTCGGCCTGGCTACCTCGCTCGGCTATGGTGCCGAGCAGGCCGCCGCCGGACTGAATTACCTGTTCGGCCTGCCCGACACCGGCACCACCCGCGTCATCCTGATAGTGGTCATCACCGGCGCGGCCCTCCTGTCGGTGGTGGCTGGCCTGGAGAAGGGCGTCAAGCGTCTGAGCGAGGGCAACATGGCGCTGGCCTTCGTGCTCATGATTTTCGTGATCATCGTCGGGCCGACGCTCGCCATCGGCCAGGGCTTCTTCAACAGCCTCGGCCACTATGCCCGCAACATCATTCCGCTGAGCAACTGGATCGGTCGCGAGGACACCGAGTTCATGCACGGCTGGACCACGTTCTACTGGGCCTGGTGGATTTCCTGGTCGCCCTTCGTGGGCATGTTCATCGCGCGGGTTTCCCGCGGTCGGACGGTGCGTGAATTCATCATCTGCGTACTGCTCGTGCCGACCCTGGTCTGTGTACTGTGGATGAATGCCTTCGGTGGCACGGCCATCAGCCAGTTCATGGAAACCGGCTATACCGGGGTCACCGAGGCCGTCGCCACATGGACCCCGGAACTGGCCTTGTTCAAGATGCTGGAGCCCTTGCCGTTGAGCGGGTTGCTCTCCTTCATCGGCATCCTGCTGGTGGTGGTGTTCTTCGTGACCTCGGCGGATTCCGGGTCGCTGGTGATCGATACCATCACCGCTGGCGGCAAGCTGGACCCGCCGGTGATTCAGCGGGTGTTCTGGTGCATCTTCCAGGGCCTGATTGCCATCGCGCTGCTGCTCGGCGGCGGGCTGGGTTCGTTGCAGGCGGCCGCGGTGGCAACGGGATTTCCGTTCGCCATCGTGCTGCTGATGATGTGCTGGGGTACTTTCCAGGGTTTGCGGCGGGAGCCGCGCTGACTTCGACTGGCCGGAGGAGGTTGGTGGCCGGCCCGGCGTGCGGGCACGGCCACCTGCGTCGGATCAGTCCGTGGCGGCGTTGACGGTCAGCACGTTGGTGGGCACGGCGTCGAGAATCTTCTCCACGGTGTTGCCGAGCATGGCCGCCTTCAGCCCGTCGCGAGCCGCCGTACCGATGATGACGATGCCAGCATCGATTTCCGCGGCTACCTCGGGAATGACCTTCTCGGCCGGGCCATCGACGGTGTGGGCGTCGGCCCGTTCGATGCCCGCGACCCTGGCGAGGTCCGGTGGATGGATGAAGTTCACCGAACCGCTGAAGGCGTTCACCGCATGCATGCGGCTGTCGGTGATGCTGCCCACCACCGAGCGGCCATATTCCAGCACCCGGTCGTTGAGCTTGCGATGCAGATCATCCTCGCGGCTGATATCGATCGCGCACAGCACCTTGGCACCGGCCGGCAACTGGTCCCGCTTGATGAGGTAGACCGGGCAGGGCGCCGTGCGCAGCAGGGTCCAGTCGGAGGTCTTGAGAATGCGGCGGCCGGCCCCCGTGTGCCGGTGCGCGGCCTTGACGATGAGGTCGGCGCCGGCGCGGCTGGCGGCATCGGCCAGCGCATCGCGCCATTCGCTGGTCCATTCCACCTCGACGGCGACATTGACACCGCGCTCGCGCAGCGGTGCGACCAGGGTTTCCATCCATGCCTGGTGGCGGGCCGTTTCCACCCGTTTCAGTGCCTCCCAGTCGTCGTTGGACGCGCCGCTGTAGATGGCGGCATAGGCGTGGACCCGGATGTTGCTGCTCTGGGCGGCAATGTATCCGGCGTTCTCCAGCGCCGGCTGGTGGTCCGTTGTCGGATCGACGACGGCAAAGATGGTTTCCAGCGTGGGCATCCCCGTTTCTCCCTTGCGTTCTGCGGTGAGTCCGGCAAGGTTACGGGGATCCGGGCGGCCGGGCTTGATGAAAGTCAAAAAAAGCACCGTGCCCGTTGTCATCTGTTCTTCATATGGGCCGCGTTGAATGCCGGGCTGGCGTTTCGGAGGTCACCCAGTGGTCAAACCCTTCCAGGTCCTGTTTCTTTGCACCGCGAACTCCGCTCGCAGCATCCTGGCCGAGAGCATCCTGAGGCGCCTTGGCGGCGAACGCTTCGTCGCGCAC
>CAYGQN010000360.1:538-1429 GCA_964351795.1 uncultured Gammaproteobacteria bacterium | reverse complement strand
CACAGCGCTGGCAGCATGCCGGCCGGGAGTATCAATCCAGGCGCCCTGGCGCTGCTGGAGCGCCAGGGGATGCCGGTGGATGGCCTGCGTTCGAAAAGCTGGGACGAGTTTGCCGTGCCCGGTGCGCCGGCACTGGATTTCGTGTTCACCGTTTGCGACAACGCCGCCGGGGAGGTCTGCCCGGTGTGGCCCGGTCAGCCGGTGACGGCCCACTGGGGCCTGCCGGATCCGGCCGCGGCCACGGGCAACGAGGCCGAGCGCGGTCTGGCCTTTGCCGAGACCTTCCGGGCGCTGCACACGCGCATCGGGCTGCTGGTGGCCCTGCCCATCCACTCACTGGATGCCCTGGCTCTGAGCCAGCGGTTGGCCGACATCCACGCCGAGGCGTCGCGCCGCTGACATTCCCTGCCCAGGCACGCGGCCGGCTGGTAAGCTCCGCGCGTGAAATTCACGGCTCCTTTCCCGCCGCCGCAATGGCCCTTCGATCCTCGCCGCATCCCGCTGTTCTACGGCTGGGTCGTGGCGTTGATGTCCACGCTCGGCTTCGTCATGAGCATCCCCGGCCAGACCATGGGCATGGCCGTGTTCACCGATACGCTCATCGACGCCCTGGGCCTGACGCGCACGCAGCTTTCGGTGGCGTATTTCGTCGGCACCATGGCCAGCGCCGCGCTGCTGCCTCGGGCGGGCAGGTTGTACGACCGTTTCGGTGCACGGCTCACCAGTTGTACCGCCGGTGTGTTGCTGGGCCTGACCCTGGCGATTCTGGCCGGCCTCGATGAACTGGCCCGGCTGCTGGCCGGCGCCAGCGGCCTGGCCGGCCCGACCTGGGCTTTCGCCGGGATCGTGCTGTGTTATTTCGGCGTGCGCTTCGCCGGCCAGGGCGTGCTG
>CAYGQN010000360.1:0-528 GCA_964351795.1 uncultured Gammaproteobacteria bacterium | reverse complement strand
GGTATGGTTCGAGCGCCGGCGCGGGTTGGTATCCGGTGTGCGGGGGATTTTCGTGTCACTGGCGTTCTCGATGGCACCGCTGCTGCTGGCGGGGCTCATCGCGGGGGCCGGCTGGCGCGGTGCCCTGCTGTGGCTGGCGCTGGCCTGCGGTGTGGCCTACCCGCTGTTGACGCTGGTGTTCCTGCGTGATGATCCGGAGTCCTGTGGCCTGCGCCCGGACGGCGGCGCCCCGGTGCCGGAGGCCGAGGCCGATACCACCCCGCGCGGGCTGGGAGTGACGCTGCCCCAGGCGCGACGGACCGGCGCGTTCTGGATCTACAGCCTGGCCCTCGGCCTGCACTCGCTGTTCATCACGGCCTTCACCTTCCACGTCGTGGCCATCTTCGCCGAGGCCGGACGCGACAGCGTCGCGGCCTTCGCTTATTTTTTGCCCGCGGCCGTGGTGAGCGTCAGCGTCAACCTGCTGGCCAGCTGGCTCGCCGATACGCGCCGCCTGAAGCCTTTCCTGCTGGCCAGCAGGTTGACGCT
>CAYGQN010000359.1:0-4592 GCA_964351795.1 uncultured Gammaproteobacteria bacterium | reverse complement strand
TGTCGACAGGCTGGAATACCAGATGGCCGCCATGCAGCGCACGATGCAGCAGCTCAGCGAAAAGCTGGTGCACACCGACCCGGAGCACGTCGGCGAACGTCCCGGCGAGGACGCCGGCCCCAGGCTGCCCGTGTGGACCATCGCCTTCGGCGTGACGGCGGCGGTGGCAGTGGGCCTTGGCGCGGTGCTCGTTTATGTGTTGATGAGCCGCGGCGGCTGAGCAAGAAGCCATGACGCATGCTTCCCGGCGCCCCGTCGCGCCCCGCCCGGCAACGCAGGCCCGCTGATGGACGCCGCCGCCGGTATTCGCAACGCCATGACCGTGGACGTGGAGGACTACTTCCAGGTGTCCGCGTTCGAGCGCAGCGTGCCCCGTGCCGACTGGGACAAGTGGCCGCAGCGCGTGGAGCGGAACACCGGTGCCTTCCTGGACCTGTTCGCCGAAGGCGGCGCCAAGGCCACCTTCTTCACCCTGGGCTGGGTGGCCGAGCGTTACCCGACGCTCATCCGCCGGATCGTGGACGAGGGTCACGAACTCGCCTGCCATGGTTTCGAGCACATCCGTGCCACCACCCAGACCCCGGCGGAGTTCCGTGCCGACATCGAGCGCACCCGCGCCGTGCTGGAGGACGCCGGCGGTGTCCCGGTCACGGGCTACCGGGCCGCGAGCTTCTCCATCGGCGCCGGCAACCTGTGGGCTTTCTCCGAGCTGGAGCAGGCCGGTTTCGTGTACAGCTCCAGCGTGTATCCCATCCGCCATGATCACTACGGCATGCCGGACGCCCCGCGCGGGCCGTTCCGTCCGGAGTCGGCGCCGGGCATCGTGGAAATCCCCATCACCACCGTGCGCCGCCTGGGCCGCAACTGGCCCGCGGGCGGTGGCGGGTATTTCCGCCTGTTCCCCTACGGCCTTTCACGGCGGATGATTCGTGATGTGAACCTGGGGGAGGGCAGGCCGGCCATCTTCTATACCCACCCCTGGGAAATCGACCCGGAGCAGCCGCGCCCGCCCGGGCTTTCCGCCATGACCCGCTTCCGCCACTACGTGAACCAGGGCCAGCTCGCCGACCGCGTGCGCGCCCTGCTGCGCGACTTCCGCTGGGGCACGATGCGCGAGGTCTTCGCGGACGATATCAACACCAAGAGCGACGCCCATGGCTGACATCCTCGTGCGTGCCGCGACCGCGGCCGACGAAACAGCCTGGGATGCGTTCGTCAATGCCCATCCCGATGGCAGCTTCTTTCATCGCTTTGCCTGGCGGGGCGTGTACGAGCAGGCGCTGGGCCACCGGGCGCACTACCTGCTGGCCTGCCAGGGGGATGCGATCGTGGGCCTGCTGCCGCTGGTGTACATGCGCAGCCGGCTGTTCGGTGCCAGCCTGGCATCGCTGCCGTTCGCAACCTATGCCGGCCCGCTGTGCCAGGATGACGCCGCCGCCGCAGCCTTGCAGGCACAGGCGCATGCCCTTGCCGAGCAACTCCAGGTGGGGGCGCTGGAGTATCGCCTGCGCGCGCCATCGGGCATCGAGCGGCCCGCCAAGCTGCTGTATTCCTGCTTCTACAAGGCCATCCTGCCCACGGAAGAGGAGAACATGCAGGCCATGCGCTCCAAGCAGCGCAATGTCATTCGCAAGGGCTTCAAGACGGGCCTGGAGGCGGCGCTGACGGACGTGGACGAGTTCTACCCCGTGTACGCCGAGAGCGTGCGCAACCTCGGCACCCCGGTGTTCCCGCGGCAGCTGTTCCGTGCCATTGCCGAGGCCTTCCCGGCCGACACCGAGTTCCTCAGCGCCCGCCACGAGGGCGAGGCTGTCAGCAGCGCCATGCTGTTCTACCACGGCAGCGATGTGTGCCCGTATTACTGGGGTGGCCGGTATGCCGCCCGTTCCGTGGCCGGCAACGACTTCCTCGCCTTCGCCATCTTCAACCGCGCTGCCGAGCGGGGCTGCACCCGCTTTGATTTCGGCCGCAGCAAGGCCGACACCGGCCCGTTCAAGTGGAAGCAGAACCTGGGCTTCGAGGCCGAGCAGCTGTACTACGAGTACGACCTCATCCGCGACAGCGAGGTGCCCGAGGTCAACCCGAACAACCCGAAATACCGGCTGCTGATCAACGCCTGGAAGCGCCTGCCCCTGCCCGTGGCGCAGGTGCTTGGGCCGATGGTGTCGCGCAGCCTTGGTTGAGACGCCAGTCAGCGCCGGCCTGGCCGGTGAGAACGCCCTGAGCCCCTGGCGCCTGCGCGGGCTGATACTGGCGCTGTGCCTGGCGGTATTGTTGTTGTGCTATCGCGGCACGGTGATGGACCTGGTGCGGGTCTGGTCGAATTCCAGCACCTTCAACCATTGCTTTCTCATCCCGCTGCTGAGCCTGTACCTGGTGTGGGACAAGCGCCAGGCCCTGCAGTCGCTGCCGGCCGGCACCAGCACACTGGGCCTGGTGTGGATGCTGCCCAACACCGGGCTGTGGCTGGCCGGCGCATTCCTGGACATCGCGTTTTTCCAGCATGCGGCGCTCATCGGGCTCATCATCGGCGCCAGCTGGGCGCTCATCGGCAATACCGCTTTCCGCCTGCTGCTGTTCCCGCTGTTCTATCTTTACTTCGCGGTGCCGGAGGGGGAATTCCTGGTGCCGAAGCTGCAGGACGTGACCGCGATGTTCAGCGTGATGCTGCTGCGCCTGACCGGCATGCCGGTGTTCATGGAAGGCCTGTACATCACCATCCCCAGCGGCAACTTCGTGGTGGCCAAGGCCTGCAGCGGCATCAACTATCTCATCGCCACGCTGGCGCTGGCCACGCTGTATGCCTACCTGTCGTACCGGAGCTGGGTGAGGCGGGTGCTGTTCATGCTGATCGCGCTGGTGGTGCCCATTCTGGCCAACGGGATCCGCGCCTACGGCATCATCATGATTGCGCATCTGAGCGACTATCGTCTTGCCATGGGCGTGGACCACTTCATCTACGGCTGGGTGTTCTTCGGCGTGGTCATCTTCGCGCTGTTCTTCATCGGCAACCTGTTCTCGGACCACGACGGCACGACGCCCACGCCGCGCCCGGGTCCGCAGGTACACACGGCAACACAGGGGCGCGTTGTCGCAATGGCCGTGGCGGCAGTTGTGGTGGCATTGCTGGGCCCGGCGGCCGATGCGCTGACCAGCAATCGCGTGGCGGGGCCCGAAACGGTCAGTCTGCCGGCCTGGCAGGGCGCGGCGCCGCAGCCGGCGCAGGTGCTGCTGGGTGCGCGCTATGTCGGCGCCACCCAGGTCAACACCGGCCGTTACGCCTTCCAGGACCCGCCGGTCACCCTGCTGCAGGGCTACTACGCCCGTCAGCACAGCGGCGCCGAACTCATCCAGTCGGTCAACCGCCTGTACGACGAAGACACCTGGCGGACGCAGCAGGCCGGCACGGCCGAGGCATTGCCGGGTTTCCAGGTGCGCGAGGTGTTGTTGCGCGGCCCGACCGGCGACTACCTGCTGTGGACCTGGTACGACATCCACGGCAGCCGCACTATCAGCCAGCTGCAATCCAAGCGCCTGCAGGCGCGTGCGCGCCTGTTCGGCAGTGCCCTTGGCGTGGCCGGCTTCCAGGTTTTCACGCCGGTTGCCGATATCGAGGATCCCGCACCGGCAAGGCAGCGCCTGGCGGCCTTCCTGCAGGCGGTCCAACCGGGCCTGGGAACGCCGTGAGCCGGCCATCCGCTCGCACCGCCGGCCAGGCAGCAAGGCGCGGCAAACAACAGGAAGCAGGGCAATGTGCGGCATAGCAGGCATCGTCAGACACGACGGCGGGCCGATAGCGGCGGAGCTGCTGGAGGCAATGACCTCCAGCCTGGTCCACCGCGGCCCGGACCAGCATGGCTACCATTACGATGCCGGGGTGGGCCTTGGCCACCGTCGCCTGTCCATCATCGACCTGAGCGCCGGCCGCCAGCCCATGCTTACCGCCGACGGGCGCACCGCGCTGACGTTCAACGGCGAGATCTACAACTACCGGGCGCTGCGGCAGGAACTGCAGGCGCGCGGCCATCGCTTCGAGCAGGAATCCGACACCGAGGTGCTGCTGCACGCCTGGCTGGAATGGCGGCAGGATTGCGTCAGCCATCTGCGCGGGATGTTCGCCTTCGCCGTTTGGGATGCCGCCGAGCAGCTCTTGTTCATCGGCCGGGACCGACTCGGCATCAAGCCGGTGTACTACGGGCACACCAACGATGGCTGCTTCATCTTCGGCTCGGAGCTCAAAGCACTGACCACCCACCCGCGGTTCGAGCAGCACATCGACCCGCTGGCCGTGGAGGATTACTTCGCGTTCGGTTACATCCCGGAGCCACGCAGCATCTACACCGCGGCCCGCAAGCTGCCCGCCGGCCATACGCTGACGCTGCGGCGCGGCCAGACCGAGCCGCAGATCAGCCGCTACTGGGACATTCCCTTTGCCGGCGATGTTCCCGCCACGGAAGCGGCCATCGGCGCCGAACTCATCGAGCGCCTGCGCGAGGCGGTGGACATCCGCCTGGTGGCGGACGTGCCGCTGGGTGCGTTTCTGTCCGGCGGGGTGGATTCCTCCGCGGTGGTGAGCCTGATGGCTGAGACCA
>CAYGQN010000358.1:3974-4603 GCA_964351795.1 uncultured Gammaproteobacteria bacterium | reverse complement strand
GATGCCGCCGGCGAGGCCTTCGAGGCTGCTGCGCAGCTGGAGGCAGCCGTGGCGGCCCATCCGCGGGTCCGGCTGCTGGTCAACACCACCTGCACCGGCTGGTTCGCCGACAACTGGCTGACCCTGGTGGCCGGGCGCGAGTACCTGCGCCTGCGCGCCGGCGGCGTGGTGCTCGCCACGGGCGTGCTGCAGCAGCCACTGGTGTTTGCCGGCAACGATCTGCCCGGGGTGATGCTGCACAGCGCAGCGGCACGGCTGATTCACCTGTACGGCGTCGCGCCGGGCCAGCGCGCCGTGGTCGCCGGCGTCGACGACGATGCCCTGGCCAACGCGCTGGACCTGCACGCCGCCGGCATCGAGGTGGCAGCCGTGCTCACCGCCGGTGACGGCGCGGCGCACAGCGAGGCCCTGCTCGCGGCCGTGCATGCCGCCGGTATCGAGCATCGCCCAGGCTGGCAGCCGCGCAAGGCCATTGCCGAAGCCGGCGAACTGGCGGCGGTGCTCGTCAGCGCCGGGCATCGCTCCGATCGCATCGCCTGCGATCTGCTGACCATGTCCGCCGGCACGGTGCCGCAGGCGCAGTTGCTGTGCCACCGCGGCGGTGAACTGCGTTTCGATCCCACGCTCGG
>CAYGQN010000358.1:0-3964 GCA_964351795.1 uncultured Gammaproteobacteria bacterium | reverse complement strand
CGCCGACGCCGCCGTCGTTGGCGCCTGGCTGGCCGGTGCCGTCAACGGCGTAGTCGCGCCGGCCGCCGCGCGCACCGACGGCGAGCAGGCCGCGGCGCTGGCTGTCGGCCGGGACCCGGGCCCACGCCTGGCCGCCGACGGGGTCGCCGGCAGAACGCCCGTGCCCACCGCGCACCCCGACGGGCGCGATTTCATCGATTTCGACGAGGACCTGCAGGTCAAGGACATCCAGGGCGCCGTTGCCGATGGCTATGACCACGTCGAACTGACCAAGCGCTACAGCACGGCCGTGATGGGGCCCTCGCAGGGGCGGCACTCGGCCTTCAACACCCTGCGCGTGGCCACGGCCGCTGCCGGCGGGGACATGGCCGAGCTGCGCGCGACCACCCAGCGCCCGCCGTTCTATCCCGAGCCCATCGACACGCTGGCCGGCATCCCCATGCATCCGCTGCGCCGGACGGCGCTGCATGACTGGCACCTGCGGGCCGGCGCGCAGATGATGCCGGCCGGCAGCTGGCTGCGGCCGGCCTGGTACGGCCCGGCCGATCAGGCCATTGCCAGCGTGCGGGCCGAGGCGCTGGCCGTGCGCGAGGGGGTCGGCATCATCGATGTCTCCACGCTTGGCAAGCTCGAGGTCAATGGCCCGGATGCGGCCGAGTTCCTCAACCGCATGTACACCTTCGCCTACGCGAAACAGCCGGTGGGTCGCACGCGCTATGCGTTGATGACCGACGAGACCGGCGCCATCATCGACGATGGCATCGTCTGCCGGTTGTCACCGTCGCGCTTCTATGTGTCGGCGACCACCACCGGCGTGGACAATGTCTACCGCAGCATGCTGCGCTTCAACGCCATGTGGCGCCTGGACGTGACCCTTGCCAACGTCACCGGTGCCCTGGCGGCGATCAATGTCGCCGGGCCACGATCGCGCGAAGTGGTCGCCGCAGTGGTGGACGATGCCGATTTCAGTGGGGATGGTTTTCCCTACCTGGCCGTGCGCGAGGGCCGCTTTGCCGGCGCCGCGGTGCTGATGGCCCGCGTGGGCTTCGTCGGTGAGCTCGGCTACGAATTGCACTTGCCCGCGGATCGGGCCGAGGCCCTGTGGGAGGCGCTGCTGCAGGCCGGCGAGGGCGCCGGGATCCGGCCATTCGGCGTCGAGGCCCAGCGCCTGCTGCGGCTGGAGAAGGGCTACATCATCGTCGGGCAGGACACCGACGGCCTGACGCTGCCCCAGCACGCCGACATGGCTTGGGCCATCGCCGCGAACAAGCCGTTCTTCCTCGGTCAGCGCGCCATCGCTGTCCAGGTGCGCAACGGCCTCGATCGGCAACTGGTCGCCTTCACGCTGCCATCGGGACATCTGCTGCCGGAACCGGGCAACCTGGTGCTGGACGGCGAGCGCATCAGTGGCCGCGTCACCTCGGCGGCCGAATCCCCGGCCTGCGGTCGCATCATCGGCCTGGCCTACGCGGCCCCTCGGCAGGCAACGCCCGGCACGGAGCTGCCTATTCGCCTGGGGAACGGCGATATCGCGCGGGCCAGTGTGTGCAAGGCGCCGTTCTATGATCCGGAGGGTGAGCGCCAGGCGCTCTGAGCCAGGTATGTCCAGCCGCGAATCAACCGATCATGCCGTCGACCTGCCGCCACGGCGCAGCGCGCTGGCGGGTCGCTTCGATGCCGGAGGCGTCGTGTACGAAGGGTTCGGGGATACGCGCATGCCCGTGCGATTCCCCGGTGTCGCACCCCTGGAGCCAGCGCGGGCCATCGGCCTGTTCGATCTCTCCCATGCCGCCCGCTTCGGCCTGAAGGGCCCGGGTGCGGCCGAATGGCTGGCCGAGCACGGGCTGAGCCTGCCCGACGCCGTGCACACTGTTACCAACGGGGCGGACGGGATCGCCGCGCGGATCGCGGCCGAGGAATTCCTGTTGCTCGGCCAGCCATGGGCTGAGTCACCCGCCCTGGCAGCCGTGGAAGCGGCCTGGGTGGCGCGCGACCCGGAGGCCGCGCCCCGGCTTGTCCGGGTGCCCTGGCGCGAGGGTCACGCCTGGCTGTGCCTGGTGGGCGAGCAAACCTGGCGCCTGATGCGGCACCTGTGCGCGCTGGACCTGCGGCCGCAGACGACGGCCGCGCGGCCCCTGCTGATGACCTCGATGGGCGGGGGCGTGACAGTGACGCTGGTGGCGACCCCGCTGGGGGCGACTCATGCCCTGCACGTGCTGGTTGATCGGGGCTATGCCGAATACCTTTGCGAGACGCT
Organism: uncultured Gammaproteobacteria bacterium; assembly: GCA_964351795.1. GTDB lineage: Bacteria > Pseudomonadota > Gammaproteobacteria > JADZEE01 > JADZEE01 > CAYGQN01. Next base: position 1,707 of record CAYGQN010000358.1, on the reverse strand, counting down.
GTGCCGCGTTGCGCAGGGCTACGAGCTGCGCCTGGCCGCGCGCGACGACTGGCCCGCTGGCGGCTGAGACATCACTGGCCCCGGCTTGCTTTCGGGCGACGCATGGCCGAGCATGCCCGCATGGGCATCTACGATGATTCCGCGTTCGCTGTCGGCGCCGATATCGCCTCGGTGCACGAGGCGCAGCTGCAGGAACTTGGCGGGCCGGGTACCTGGTTTACCGGCGCCCAGCGGGTGGCCATCGCCGAACAGGCGCGTGCCGCACGTGCCGAGGCGGGGCTGTACGAGGCCATCGACACCGATGGCCGCACAAGCCCGGGCGTGATGCTGGCCGAGGCCGCGGTGCGCGTGGCACGGCAGGTGGCGGTGCAGCCGCAGACACTCTCTCGCACCTTCGTTCAGCAGGCCCTCGACGACGGGCTCACCGATGCCGAGTACGTTGAAATCGTCGCCATCGTGGCCCGCATCGTGGATTACGACATCTTTGCCCGCGGCCTGGGCATTCCGGCCCGGCCGCTGCCTGAACCCGTCGGCGGTATCCCCTCGAAAGAACGGCCCGCACTGGCCGAGGACGAGGGCGCCTTCGTGGCCACCGTGCCTGGCGGACCCGGCGCCGAGTACATCTACGGCAGCGCCGAGCCGCAGGCCGGCATCATCCGCTCTGCCAGCCTGGTGCCGGCCGAGGCCCGGGCCCAGCGGGCGCTGGAAGAGGCGCAGTACCTGCCGCTGGCGCGGTTTCCGCAATGGGATTACCAGCACCACGAGGGGCTGACGCGGCCGCAGGTGGAGGTGGTGGCGGGCCGGATCTCCGATTTCCACGACTGCTTCTACTGAACGGCCTCACATGCCATGGTCCTCCGTGAGAGTGGCCGGACACTGAACCTGAAGGTCGACCTGCGGGCGCTGGTGGATCCTGCCGTGGATCCGGGTGTGCCCGGCGGGCGCGAACTCATCGCCTTCACCGACGCCATCACCGCTACGGACCCGGCAGGGCTGGCCGTTGCCCGCGAGGCACTGGTCGCGGCGCTCGGCGAGGCGGCCGTGATGCCGGCCGCCATCATCTGCGCCAATTTCAGCCGTAATGATCGCCTGGCCAATGCCATCGGCATCGCCCTGGACCCGCCGGTGCTGGCGGCCACCGAAGACCTGCGCGCGGAACTGGGCATCAACGGGTATCCATCGGCGGCCAATTCGCTCGGCGGCTGATTGACCGCTGCCGCGCCGGCAGTGCGCCAGGGGAGGGGAACATGTACTTGATGCCCGTGAGCTGCGTGCTCGTGGTGGTGCTACTCGCTGCCGCGGCGGGTGCTGGCGCGCAGCCCGCCGGGCCGGGGATTGCCCCCGGCTACCATCGCACCGAGTACTATCCGGGCACCGAGGCGCTGGCCGCTGACGAGATGCGCATCGTGGTGCTCGGTTCGGGCAATCCGGAGCCACGTCGTTCCCAGGCCGCGGCGTGTTTCTTCGTGGAACTGGGCAACGGCGAGAAGTTTTTCTTCGACGTCGGCACCGGCTCGCAGATGAACTTCCCCATGCTCCGCGTTTCCTACCGCGACGCCGACAAGCTGTTCCTGTCGCACCTGCACACCGACCATGCCGGGGATCTGCCTGAGCTGTGGATCGGGGGCTGGGTGGCCGGGCGCTTTGATCGGCCGCTGCGGGTGTGGGGTCCGTCGGGCGCCACGCCGGAACTCGGGACTGCGCATT
>CAYGQN010000357.1:0-4604 GCA_964351795.1 uncultured Gammaproteobacteria bacterium | reverse complement strand
CCGCCAGGTGGTGGGCAGCATCCAGCCGCGTCTGCACCGACAGCTGCAGCACCGGGATGTCCGCCTCCGGGAACATGGGCATGAGCACCGACCAGGCGCCGTGGTCCAGGCCGCGCTGCGGGTCCATGCCCGCCTCGATGCCGGCCGCCTGCAGCAACCGGGTAATACGCTTCGCCAGGGCGGGCGCACCGGGCGCGGGGTAGGTCAGCCGGTACAGCGCCTCGGGGAAACCGTGGAAGTCGTGGATGGTGGCCGGCTGCGCGGCGGCACTCACGCAGGCGGTCGGCGTATCCCAGTGCGCGGAGATCATCACGATGGCCTGCGGCCGCGGCAGCGCCTCGCCAAAGGCCTGCATATGCTGGAACCAGGCATTGCGCGCCAGCACGAAGTCCGGCGCACCGTGGGACAGGAACAGCGTGGGCAGTGTGTGTGTCATGCGCGCAAGCTAGCGCAAGCGGCGGCAGCCGCCAAGCACCGGCCCGGCATATCGACGCGCGTGCCCGACCGGGTTAGGCTCGCTCGCTTCCCTGCCGCTGGTCACAAGGCACGTGCCCCCCGAATTCTGGCTCAACCAGGTCCTGAAGATCACCGCCCTGCTCGGCCTGCAATGGCTCAGCGGTGCCGCCGTGGCCCGCTGGCACATCCGCGTGAACTACACCCGCAAGCTGAACCATTTCGCGGTGTTCTTCATCCCCATGTACGTGGACACCCTGTACCCCTGGGACCGCCACGATCCGGCCGCGCTGGCGGCCACCTTCGTCATCGGTCTGCTCATCCTCGGCATGTACACCGCGCCGGTGCGCCAGCGCTCGGGCTTCGTGGCCACCTGCTTTCGTGCCTTCGACCGGCCCGAGGATCGCCCCTACACGCTGTTGTGGCTGTCCACCCAGGTGATTGCCGGTTTCATCGTGCTGCTGCCGTTCGCGGCCTGGCTGATCCGCAACGGCTACGAGCCGCTGCTGTTCATTCCCATCCTTATCAACACCATCGGCGACGGGCTCGCCGAGCCGGTGGGCGTGCGCTACGGCCGGCATCCCTACCGCGTGCGGGCGCTGTTCACCACGCGCCGCTATCAGCGCACGCTGGAGGGCAGCGCCTGTGTGCTGCTCACCGGCTTTGCAGTCATCATCGCCTACGGCGGCTGGTTCACGCCCACGCAGTTCCTGGCGGCCATGCTTGTCATTCCCCTCGGGATGACGCTGGCAGAAGCCTTCTCGCCGCACACCTGGGATACACCCTTCCTGCTCGCCGCCGGTTACCTGGGTCTGATGCTGGTGCTCGCGTTACCATAGGGTCCGCCAGCCCCGGCAGGACTGCAGCCACGACATGAGCGACGACACCCAGCCCGCGCTGCTTCGGCACCCGCACGACGCGATGATGCGCCGGGCCACCTACGCCTCGGTGAGCGTGGCGCTCGGCCTGGTGGTGCTGAAGACCGCCGCCTGGGTCATCACCGATTCCGTCTCGCTGCTGTCCAGCCTGGTGGATTCCTTCGTGGATTCCCTGGCCTCGCTGCTGAACCTGCTGGCCGTGCGCGCGGCGCTGGTGCCGGCGGATCGCGAACACCGCTTCGGCCATGGCAAGGCCGAGCCGATGGCCGGCCTGGCGCAGGCGGCCTTCATCAGCGGCTCGGCGGTGTTCCTGATCATCGAGTCGGTGCGCCGGCTGCTGAGCCCGCGGGACATCGAGCAGGCCGGCCTCGGCATCGCGGTGATGCTGGTGTCCATCCTCGCCACCGCCCTGCTGGTGGCCTACCAGCGCAGCGTCGTGCGGCGCACGGCCTCGGTCGCCATCACCGCCGACATGCTGCACTACGCCAGCGACGTGCTGGTCAACGGCGGGGTGATACTGGCGCTGGTGCTGGCCAGCACGCTCGGCTGGACGCTGGCGGACCCGCTCATCGCGCTGCTGGTGGCCGCCTGGATCATTCACGCGGCCTGGTCCATCCTGCGTCGTTCGCTGGACCAGCTCATGGACCGCGAACTGCCCGACGAGGTGCGTGCCCGCATCAAGGCCATCGCCATGGCCAACCCCAGGGTGCAGGACATGCACGACCTGAAAACGCGTGAATCCGGCCTGACCACCTTCATCCAGCTGCACCTGGAGATGGATGGCGCCTTGTCCCTGGATCGGGCGCACCGCGCCGCCAAGCAGGTCCACGATGCGCTGCTGGCGGAGTTTCCGCGGGCCGAGATCATCATCCACCAGGACCCGGCGGGCCTGGAGGAACACCACCGGAGCCAACCCCAATGAAGTACAAACCAACCTTGGCCGTGCTGCTGATGCTGGCCGGCTGCGGCGACGAACCACCACCGGCGGGCGGCAACGCGCCCGTCGTGATGCCGGTGCCGGCCGGTCAGCGGCCGGTCACCACGCCGGGTGTGCCCGCCCCCGCGACCACCGCACCGCCGCAGGCAGCGGCGGCGCGGGCCGCGCTGGAAGCGCGGTTCGCCGAGTTCGACGTGCTGCAGCAGTCGCTGAAAACCCGTTACAACAACCTTGCCTTCGAGCTGCGCCAGACCACGCTGGCCGGCGCCGAGGTTCGCACCGTGAACGAGAAGATGGCGCGGGCCGGCTACCTGCTGAAACTGCCCAAGCAGATCGGCGCCTTCACGGACATCGCCGACATCGAGCGCGAGCAGCGGCGCCTCGAGGAGGCCGCCGGCCTGCTGGCCGACGTCGAGGCCCTGGTCGGAGCCGGGGATGACGAGGCCGGCTGAACCAACGCGCCTGCGTCGCTACAGCGGGCGCGCCTTTCCCGCTTATGCCTACCGGCCCGGGCGCAACCCGCATCCCACGCGCGACCCGGACGGCCATTCGCATGGCACCAGCGAGGAGATCTCCGCGGTGGATGCGCAGGACTGGATGCGCTCGCCGGCCTGGTATTACGGCATCGACCTGTTCAACCATGGCTACTACTGGGAAGCGCACGAGGCCTGGGAGGACATCTGGCGCCAGCTTGGCCGGCACAGCGATGCCGGGCGCGCGGTGCAGGGCCTCATCCAGCTGGCCGTGAGCCTGCTCAAGCACGAACTCGGCCAGGGCCGCGGCGCCGGCCTGCTGCTGGCTGATGCGCGCGACAAGCTGGCCGGCGACAGGCTGCCCGGCATCGATACCAACGCGCTGCTGGCCGACTGCGCCGCCTGGCAGGCCGGCGAGCGCAGCAGCCGCCCCTGCCTGCTTCCGCCCCCTTGAAAAGCCGCAAGCCCACCCCATCTGTCAGTGCATACACCACACACGTAATGTCGGAGGTAGATGCACCATGAACCTGATTACCCGTGATCCCTGGCAGGACTTCCGCAGCCTGCGCCAGGAAATGGACCGCCTGTTCCACAACCCCGCGCTGGCGGGCGCCGATGACGGCTCGAGTATCGCCACCAGTGTCTGGGCGCCGGCCGTGGACCTCGCCGAGGATGAAAACCAGTTCACCCTGCTGGCCGATATTCCGGGCGTGAATCCCGAGGACATCGACATCACCATGGAGGGCGGTGTGCTCACCATCCGCGGCGAGCGCAAGCAGGTCAGCGAGGCCTCGCAGAAGGGCTTCAAGCGCATCGAGCGCAGCTATGGCGCCTTCTACCGTCGCTTCTCGGTGCCGGACTCGGCCGCCGAGGACAAGGTCGAGGCCACCTGCAGCAACGGCGTGCTGCAGGTCATCATTCCCAAGCAGGAGAAGGCCAGGCCGCGGCAGGTGCAGGTTCGCACCGCCTGAGCCCGCGCCGGCTTGCAACCACGACACGACGCCCGGCCGCCGGCCGGGCGTCGCTGTCCGTTCCCGCCTCCAGCGGCCATAATCAACCGATGCCGCTTCGATACCGCCACCCGATTCTGCTCTGGGCCCTGCTGGCGCCGCTGCCGTTCGCCGTGGCGGACGATGACAACGATGCCGACCCCGGCCCGCTTGCCAGGCCCACGGCCCCGACGCCTGCCCGCGACGAGCCGGCAGCGCCGCCGCACTTCTACCAGTTGCACATCCGTGACGGGCTTACCGTGGAAGTCAGCGTTGAGGCCGGCGAAACCGGCCCCACCGGCTACTACGAGCTGGTGGTCTCGCGTGGCGATGAACTGGCCGCCCGCCTGGAAGGCCGGCGCGAGGGCTGGCTGGAGGAATCCTGGCTGACCGACCTGGATGGCGACGGGCAGTTCGACATCGTCACCGTTGAACGCCTGGATGACGAGCGGCAGAGCGCACGGATCCGCATCCACGAATGGAATGATCTGTACCTGCTGCCGGTGCGCCTGCAGGCTCCCACCAAGGCGCAACTGCGTGGCTACCAGGGCACGGACGACATTCGCGTGGAAGACGATAGCCTGCTGCGCAGCTTCCCCCGCTACCGCCCGGGCCGCGGCAAGGCCGACAAACAGGAAACGGTAACGCTGCGCTACGATTTTGAAGCCGACGCCTGGCAGGCGCTCGAGGCCGGGGGCGGTTCCTGGCTCGATGTGCTGCCCTTCGTCGGCGATGACTGAGCCCGGTCGCACGCACCGCGGCAAGCCGCGACTCGCGCTGGGCGGCAACGTGGGTGACAGCTGTCGCGCTTCCCGCAGCGCCGATGACTGAACGGCGCGGGGCACCGGGGGGGGGCGGACGCGCGCCACGCAGG
>CAYGQN010000356.1:0-4644 GCA_964351795.1 uncultured Gammaproteobacteria bacterium | reverse complement strand
GTAGGCAGGGGCGGCTTCACGCGGCGCGGGAGCGGCCACCGGGGCAGGCGCAGGGGCCGCCGGAGCAGGTGTCGCGGTCGGGGCCGGTGCAACAGCCGCACGGGGCCGCGGGGCCGGATCGTAAATGGGCGGGTCGAGCAGCACGGTGTACTCGCGCAGCAGGCGGCCCTGCGGCCAGTTCAGCTCGAGCAGGAAATTCAGGAAGGGTTCGACAACGGGCTCGCGGCTGGAGACCAGGATGTGGCTCGGAACACCATCTTCCTCGACGACCGTGAAAGAGAGCTTGTCGAGTTCCATTGGCCGCGCGATTCCGGCGCGGCGGAACTGCTCGTTCGTCGCCAGCCTGACACGCAGGTTGGAGGCGGATTCCGGGTCTATGCCGACCAGGTCGATACGAGCGCGAAAAGGCTCGCTGAGGCCCGAATTGGTAACGAGTTTGCCAAGCCCGAGCCCGTACGCGATGCCGGGCCCGATAATGGCCAGAGCCATCAAAAAGGGCAGTATCCGCCTCATTTTGCAGTTTCCCTGCCTGATTTCGCTGGTGTTCATGTTGGCCAGTGGTCTCCCGCCACCGGCCCCGGCCCGGTCACAACAACGCCGTATTCACCGCTGGAATCTGCGTTTTGACCTCTAATCACTATAACTTACAGGTACTCTTTTACCAGAATTTCACCGATTTGAACACTATTTAGCGCCGCTCCTTTACGTACATTATCAGATACCACCCATAAGTTGAGCCCCCGCGGATGGGAGATGTCTTCGCGGATGCGTCCGACGAAAACCGCATCATGGCCGGAGGCATCCGTGACCGCGGTCGGATAGCCCCCGTCGGCCTGCTCGTCGATGACCGTGACGCCGGGGGCGCCTGCCAGGAGTTCGCGGGCGGCGGCGGCGGTGATCTTGTCCCGGGTCTCGATGTGGACGGCCTCGGAGTGGCCGTAGAACACCGGCACCCGCACGGTCGTGGGATTCACCATGATCGACTCGTCGCCGAGAATCTTGCGGGTCTCCCACACCATCTTCATCTCTTCCTTGGTGTAGCCGTTGTCCTGGAAACGGTCGATATGCGGCAGGCAGTTGAACGCGATCTGCTTCGGGTACACAGACGGCTCCACTGGCCGGCCGTTGAGCAGGTCGGCACTCTGGCGCGCCAGTTCCTCGATGGCCCCCTGGCCGGTGCCACTGACCGCCTGGTAGGTGCACACGTTGATGCGCTCGATACCCACCGCATCGTGCAGGGGCTTGAGGGCCACCACCATCTGGATGGTCGAGCAATTGGGGTTGGCGATGATCCCGCGGGTGCGATAGCCGGCGATGGCCTCGGGATTGACTTCCGGGACCACCAGCGGGATGTCGGCCTCGTAGCGGAACTGCGAGGTGTTGTCGATAACCACGCAACCCGCCTCGGCGGCGCGCGGCGCGTGCACGGCGGATACCGAGGCGCCGGGTGAGAACAGGCCGATATCGATACCCTTGAAATCGAAGTGGGCGAGGTTCTCCACCACCACGCTGCGGCGGCCATATTCGACCTCGGTACCGGCGGAACGCTCGCTCGCCAGTGCCACCAGCCGGTCGACCGGGAACTTGCGCTCGGCCAGGATGGCGAGCATCGTCCGGCCCACGGCGCCACTCGCGCCGACGACAGCCACGTTTACCTTCCTGCTCATGCAGTGTCCTCCGGGCCCGCGACCGGCGAGCCGTGTGAATCTTTGGCCTGGATTGCCGCCACAACGGCTTCGCCCATCTCGCGGGTGCCCACCGCCGGGCCCTCGCCGGCGATGTCACGCGTGCGCAACCCGGCCGACAGCACCGCCGCGACGGCGTTGTCGATACAGCTGGCCACTTCGGCCTGCCCCAGCGAATGCCGGAACATCATGGCGACCGACAACAGCATGGCCAGGGGATTGGCGATGTCCTGCCCGGCGATGTCCGGCGCCGAACCGTGAATGGGTTCATACACACCGAAGCCGGTTTCGTTCAGTGAAGCCGAGGGCAGCATGCCGATCGAGCCGGTGGCCATGGAAGCGAGATCGGACAGGATATCCCCGAACATGTTCCCGGTCAGGAGCACGTCGAACTGCTTCGGCGCCCGCACCAGCTGCATGGCGGCGTTGTCCACGTACATGTGGGTGAGTTCAACGTCCGGGTAATCGGCGGCGCCGATGCGCGTGACCACTTCCCGCCACAGCTCGCTGACCTCCAGCACGTTCGCCTTGTCCACCGAGCACAGTCGTCCGCCGCGCTTGCGGGCTGCTTCAAAACCGGCCCGGGCAATGCGATCGATTTCGCTCTCGCGGTAAACCAGCGTGTTGAAACCTTCACGCTCGCCTGCTGCATTGACCCGGATGCCCCGCGGCTGGCCGAAATAGATGCCGCCGGTGAGTTCGCGCACGATGAGAATGTCCAGGCCACTGATCACCTCAGGCAACAGCGTGCTGGCGGCGGCCAGCTGCGGCAGCAGGATGGCCGGGCGCAGGTTGGCGAACAGACCAAGCTCTGAACGCAGCGCCAGAATGCCACGCTCGGGTCGCAGGTGACGTTCGATGGCGTCCCATTTCGGCCCGCCGATGGCCCCGAGCAGCACGGCGTCGCTGCCGCGCGCAAGGGCCAGCGTCTCCGCCGGCAGCGGTTCGCCGCTGACATCCACGGCCGCGCCGCCGAAGGGGCGCTCATGGATGTCCAGGTCCAGACCGAAGCGTGTGCCGACGGCGCGCAGCACCCGCTCGGCCTGGGCCATGATTTCAGGGCCGATGCCATCACCGGGCAGAAGAACGATGCGGTATCCCATGGGTATGTAGATCCTCGAGGCCGGCAGGGGTCTGTGCGCCCCGCAAAAGGGTGCGAAGGATAACGCAAAGCCCGCGCGCTTTGCAGCGCGGGCGCGGTGCGCCGTGGCCGCTCGATGCCCTATACTACGCGGCCCGCCGAGGGCACCGGGCACAGCCCGGCTGCAGCGGGCCGGGATGCACCGCGTACCGGGCCGGGCCGCCCGGGCCAAAGCCAACAATCCAGGACAGCCGCCAGCCATGAACCCGGGTTTCCAGCATCTGCACCCCTACCCGTTCGAGAAGCTTGCGAAGCTGCGCGCGGACGTCAGCCCGAGCCCGCGGCACAGCAGCCTCGACCTGACCATCGGTGAACCGAAACACCCCACCCCGGCGCTGGTCCGCGAGGCCCTGGTGGCACACCTGGAAACGACGGAGCGCTATCCCACCACCGCCGGCCTGCCGGCGCTGCGCGAGTGCATCGCCAGCTGGTTGTCGCGACGTTTCGCCCTGGCGCCGGGCAGCCTGGACGGCAGCCGCCACGTACTGCCCGTCAACGGTACCCGGGAAGCCCTGTTCGCGTTCGCGCAGCTGGTCGTCGACGCGGGCCAGGGCAAGCCCTGTGTGGTCATGCCGAATCCCTTCTACCAGATCTACGAGGGCGCAGCGCTGCTGGCGGGGGCGCAGCCGCTGTACCTGGATGCCGGCGCAGCCCAGGGCTACGAGATCGACTTCGACGCCGTGCCTGCAAGCACCTGGGCTTCCTGCCAGTTGTTGTACATCTGCTCACCGGCCAATCCCTCGGGCCGCGTGCATGATGCAGCCACGTTGCGCCGCCTGCTGGACCTGGCCGAGGCACATGATTTCATCATCGCGGCCGACGAGTGCTACTCGGAAATCTACCCCGACGAGGCGGCCCCGCCGGTGGGCCTGCTGGAAGTGGCCGCCGAGCGCGGTTTCCGGCGGGCGATGGTGTTCCACAGCCTGTCCAAGCGTTCCAATGCACCGGGCCTGCGCTCGGGCTTCGTCGCCGGCGACCCGGCGCTCATCAGCGCCTTTCTGCGCTATCGCACCTATCACGGCTGCTCGATGCCCCTGTACACGCAATACGCCAGCATCGCCGCCTGGGGTGACGAGGAGCACGTGCGCGCGAACCGCCAGGCTTATCGCCGGAAATTCGATGCGGTACTGGAGATCCTCGATCCGGTGCTCGACGTGCAGCGCCCGGACGGCAGTTTCTACCTGTGGCCGCGACTGCCCATGGACGACACGGTGTTCGCCCGCGACCTGCTGGCCCGCTACAACGTGGCGGTGCTGCCGGGCAGCTTTCTTGGCCGCGACGCCGGCAACGGCAACCCCGGCGCCGACCACGTGCGCATGGCCCTGGTGGCGCCGCTGGCAGAATGTATCGAGGCGGCACAGCGGATCCGTGAATTCCTCGCCGCCGGCGCCTGAACAAGCCGGAAGCAACCGGCCATTTCCCTGACCTTCGACGGAGCAACAAACCATGGACCAACTTCGCCAACAGATTGAAACCGCCTTCGAGGATCGCGCCGCCATCAGCCCGCAGAACGCGCCGGCAGCGTTGCGCGATGCAGTCGAGCAGGCCCTGGACATGCTCGAAAGCGGACAACTGCGTGTCGCCGAGCCCGGCCCTTCCGGCTGGCAGGTGAACGAATGGCTGAAGAAGGCGGTGCTGCTCTCGTTCCGCCTCAATGACAACCAGGTCATCGACGGGGGCTACACCCGCTTCTACGACAAGGTCCCGGTGAAATTCGCGACCGCCGATGCCGAGGCCTTTGCCGCCACCGGTGCCCGCGTGGTGCCACCGGCCACCGTGCGCCGCGGCAGCCACATCGCCGCCAATGTCGTGCTGATG
>CAYGQN010000355.1:0-4648 GCA_964351795.1 uncultured Gammaproteobacteria bacterium | reverse complement strand
GGTGCAGGCGGTGGCCAGGCAGATCCCCGCTGACATGATGCTGGTGGAAACCGACAGCCCTTACCTGGCCCCGGTGCCGCATCGCGGCAGGACCAACCAGCCCGCCCACGTCCGGCACGTGGCCGAATTCATCGCCGGATTGCGCGGGGAATCGGTGGATGCGGTGTGCGCGCAGACGACCGAGAATTTTTTCCGGCTGTTTTCCAGCGCTGTACGCAGTCCGGCGCAGCAGGCTTGAAGAACAAGCAAACCCGAGGTAAGTTATTGATGGTGCGACGCAATATCCTGTCCGGGCGGATGTTCAGCAGCCCGTCATCTGTTTTTCATAAGCCTTTAACAAGATTGCAAAAATTCCAAACGTCGCTAAAATAACAGCGTTTTTTCCGGGAACACTGTTATGGGCCTTGCCGCACGCCGCGAGCGCGAACGCGAAGAGATCCGGGAGAAGATCCTTGCCGTCGCCCGCCAGCTGCTCTCCGAGCGCGGTTTCGAGGGCCTGACGATGCGCGAGATCGCCCGTCGCATCGAGTACTCGCCAACCGTCATCTACTCGCACTTCAAGGACAAGCAGGCCCTCGTCAACGAGCTGGTGGACGAGGACTACCGCGCCGTCGGCCAGCGCATGCAGGCGCTGCGCCAGATCGCGGATCCGCTGGCCCGGCTGCGTTATATCTGCGAGAAATTCACCGAGTACGCGCTGGCCAACCCGAACCACTATCGCGCCATCGTCATGACGCCCGGCCCGGAAGCCGGCGCCAGCGTGCATGACGGTGACATCCGCGAGGACGCCTACGCGCTGGTGCTGGATACCGTCAAAGAGGCCATTACCGCCGGCCGGGTACGGGCGGAGCGGCCCGATCCGGCGCTTATCGCGCAAACATTCATTGCCGGGATTCACGGTGTCATATCGCTGCACCTCACGCTCGGCCACGATTCATGGATCCGCTGGCGGCCTGTGATGGAGCGAAGCCGCCTGATGCTGGACGCACTGCTGCAGGGCCTGACCGGGGACGCAGTCACCAGTGTCGCCTCCGCCAACGAACCACCTCGAATATCCGGGAATCTTTCCAATACATGAACAAGCAATTTGATCCCCTCATGCATGCCGGAACCCTGGAGGCCGACATGGCCCTGGATTCCCTCGTCACGGAGGCCGGTATCTCGCCGCTGGAGCGCGTGCATGATCCGCTGACCGCCTCGGTTGCCGAGGCCGGTGAGTCGCTGCTGCAGCGTCAGGATGCCAGCGGCTTCTGGCGCTTCGACCTCGAGGCGGACACCACGATTCCCTCGGAGTACATCCTGTTCCAGCACTTCATGGGAACGATCAACCTGCCGCGTCACGAGCGCATGTGCGATTACATCCGCGCCCGCCAGCTCGACAACGGCGCCTGGCCGCTGTACGAGGGCGGGCCGGGCAACATCAGTGCCTCGGTCAAGGCCTACCTGGCCCTGAAGGTCACCGGTGCCGATATCGACGACGAATGCATGCGCCGCGCCCGGGACTGGATCCTGGCCAGTGGCGGCGCCGAGAACGTCAACGTGTTCACGCGTATCCTGCTGGCCACCTTCGGCCAGGTGCCCTGGCGCACCGTGCCGGCCATGCCGGTGGAGATGATGCTCCTGCCGCGCTGGTTCTATTTCAATCTGAGCAAGGTGTCGTACTGGTCGCGCTGCGTCATCGTGCCGCTGCTGCTGCTGTTCGCGCACCGGCCCGTGCACCAGCTTGCCGAGGAGCACTGCGTGCCCGAGCTGTTCCACCAGGAACCCGGCAACCTCAAGCACCTCGACCACTTCGCCCGCGGCTTCGATCGCGCGGCGCTGATCAAGAATTTCTTCACGGCCATCGATCGCACCCTGAAGTCCTCGATATGGCTGATCCCCGCCGGCCTGCGCCAGCGGGCGCTGGATCGGGCCGAGCAGTGGATGCGCGAGCGCATGCGCGGTGAAGGCGGCATCGGCGCCATTTTCCCGGCCATGGCCAATGCCTGCATGGCCCTGAAGGTGCTGGGCGCGTCGCCCGAGGATCGGGATTTCATACGCGGCATGCAGGCCATCGAGGACCTCGTCCTGGAGAACCCCGACGAGACCTACTGTCAGCCCTGCGTGTCCCCGATCTGGGATACCTGCCTGAGCCTGAGCGCATTGACCGAGGCCGGCGTGCCGCCCTCGGACATCCGCGTCCGCAACGCCGTGCAATGGCTGTTCGACAAGCAGGTGTTCGTGCGCGGTGACTGGGCCGACAAGGCGCCGACGCTGGACTCGGGCGGCTGGGCTTTCCAGTTCGAGAATGACATCTACCCCGATATCGACGACACCAGCATGGTGTTGATGGCCCTGCTGCGTGCGCGGGCCCACGAGGACCCGGTCTGGAACCGTCGTATCGCCATGGGCGTGAACTGGCTGCTGGGCATGCAGAACAGCGATGGTGGCTGGGGCGCGTTCGACATCGACAACCACTACGAGTACCTGAACAACATCCCCTTCGCCGATCATGGCGCCCTGGTGGACCCGAGCACGGCGGACCTCACCGCCCGCTGCATCGAGGTGCTGGCCATGCTCGGCCATGATCGCAACTATCCGCCCATAGCGCGTGCGCTCGCCTGGCTCAAGCGCGAGCAGGAGGAAAGCGGCGCCTGGTACGGTCGCTGGGGCGTGAATTACCTGTACGGCACCTGGAGCGTGCTGGCGGCCCTGGGCGCGCTCGGGGAAGACCCGCGCGAGACCTACATCCGCAAGGCCGTGCACTGGCTGGAGCAGACCCAGAATGCCGACGGCGGCTGGGGCGAGGACTGCAACAGCTATGACGATGTCGCGCTGGCCGGCGCCGGCCGCAGCACACCGTCACAGACGGCCTGGGCGCTCATCGGCCTGATGGCCGTCGGCGACGTGGATGCCGATGCCACCAAGCGCGGGATCGACTACCTCATCCGCAACCGCAACGCCGAGGGCAGCTGGGATGAACCGGAGTTCACCGGCACCGGCTTCCCGCGGGTGTTCTACCTGCGCTACCACGGCTACAGCCATTACTTTCCGCTGTGGGCGCTGGGTGTCTACCGGCGGTTGTCGCACGGCATGGAAACGGCGCAGCAGACGGTTCGCGAGAATGGCCCGATCGTGCTCGAGGACCTGCCGGTTATCGCGCGCTACCGCTACGCCTGAGGCTCAGCACCGCCGCGCCGGACAGCGTCACTACGGCCAGCAGCACCGTCAGCATCGGCGTCGACTCGGCGCCGAACCGCAGGCCGACGGCCGCGCTGGCGAGGCCGGCGAGCGTCATCTGCAAGGTATGCAGCAGCGCCGAGCCAAGGCCGGGCCCGTCCCCGGCGACCTGCATGGCCTGGGCCGGGGCAATCGCGTATACCGGCCCCATTCCGAAGAACATCACGCAGGCGCTGGCCGTCATGCTGAAGGCGCTGAGCATCCCGCCGGCGCCAAGCATCAGCATACCGGCCAGGCCGGTAAGCGAGGTGATGATGCCCGCGGCAAGTACGTGCTCGGGGCTGAAGCGCCGCAGCGTCTGCCGCGCGGCCAGGCTGCCAAGCACGTAGGCCACCACCACGGCAAAGTGATAGAAGCCGAAGTGCTGGGTCGCCACGTCGAAGACATCGATAATCAGGAACGGCGCCGCGGTAATCCACACGAAGATGCTCGCGGTGCAGGCGCTGGCGATGATCGCCGGGCCGAGAAACGCCGGGTTGCCCAGCAGCTCGCCGGCAGTACGCCGCAGGCGCGCCAGCGCCAGGGCGCCGGGCTGGGGGCCACTGGTTTCCGGCAAGGCCCGCCACAACGCGATGAAGGTAATGGCGCCGAGCAGGGTCACCAGCGCGAAGTTGGCGCGCCAGCCGAAGTGCACATGGACGTAGCCGCCGAGTATCGGCGCGATGGCCGGGGTCATGGCGAAGGCGATGGCAAACACGGCCAGGGCGCGGATGCGGCCCTTGTGGTCGAAGCTGTCATAGATGACGGCCAGGCCGACGCTGGCCTCCACGGCCGCGAAGAAGCCCTGGATGAGCCGGCACAGGATCAGCGTTTCTATGCTCGGCGCGAGCGTGCAGCCAAGGCTGAACAGGCAATACCCGGCCATGGCGGTCAGCATCACCGGCCGACGACCGAAACGATCCGACAGCGGCCCGAGTACCAGCTGACCGGTGGCGAAACCCAGCAGGTTGAGGCTCATGGTGAGCTTGACCATCGCATCGGTCGAGCCGAACAGGCTCGCCAGGTGCGGCAGGCTCGGCGTGTACAGGTCGGTCGATGCCACGCACACCGAAGTGGTGAGAATGAGCAGGGCGAGGATGCGGTTCTGTTCGCGCGGCGCAAGCATGATCGTGTCGTCGGATGTTGCCCGGGCAGGGCGGGTTGCTGTGAAACCGCGTTGGCGGCCCTGCGCCGCCTCTGCGCGATCGCGGGGTGGCCCGCGGTGCCGGGGGTGTCGGCGCCGCGCCATTGTACGCACAATGCGCAAGGCCTGCGGTTTGTCGCAGCGTACTCCCCGCCTGCGGGAATGGCTGCCGCGCACGGCCACTGGAGGACATGAGCAATGAGCAGGGCTTTTGAACAGCTTCAGGTGATCGTCGGGCCGGCCGGCATGGTCGGGCCCGAGGCGGCCGCCGACATGCTGGTGGACGAACGTCGCCTGTACCAGGGC
>CAYGQN010000354.1:0-4651 GCA_964351795.1 uncultured Gammaproteobacteria bacterium | reverse complement strand
GGTCAGGGCCTCGCGCAGCATCAGGGCCATCAACGGCCCCGGTGACAGGCCGGCGGCAAGCCCCAGAACCAGCGCGGAAACAGTGATTTCGATGGCATCGAACATCACGCCAGCTTACCGCCCGGCGCCACCGCACAGAGGATTTGACTAGCGCCCTGCGAACCGGCGTAATGGCCTGCTTGATTTGCCCTCACCGACCCGGAACACGCTGATGAGTGATGCCCAGACCGTAGAAATCCTGCCGCTTGGCCCGATACCCCTGGCCGACGATGACGCCGTGTTCACCACCCTGCACGCCGCGCTGGGGCCGCACCTGCGGCGCCTGCCCGACGGGCAGACCGAGGACAGGCGCGACGACATCGGCTGGCAGTACGGGCGCCTGGCCGGCAACCGCGCGCTGGAGGTGGCCAACGACGCGCCGGCCCTGACCATCCCCTCCGCCGGCGGTGGCAGCACCAGCTATCCACGGCTGCGCCCGCGCAGCGGCATCACGCCGGCAGACCTGTCGCTGGACCTCGGCTACGGCGAGGCCGCCAAGTCCTACGTGCACTTCGCCGGCCTGAAACGCACCGGCCGTCTGGCCCCCGACACACGCTTCCTGGTAACGCTGCCGAGTGCCACCAGCGTGGCGGCCATGTTCATCGCCCCCGGCCACCGGGCCGACTTCGTGGAGGCTTACGAGCGCGCCCTGCTGCAGGAAATCGACGTGCTGGCCGGCGCCATCACGCATTCGGAACTGGCCATCCAGTTCGACCTGCAGGCCGAGGCCTGGCTGGCCGCCAACCCGGCCGTGTACTGGCAGGACGACGCCATCGCCGACGAGGTCGCGCGCGTCATCCGGCTGGTCAAGGAAGTACCCGACCTGGTGGAACTCGGCTTCCGCATCCGCCTGGCGCCGCCGGCGCCCGTGGATCGCGGCAACGGCAAGGCGGCCGACGATGCCCTGGTGGTGACACTGGCGAACAGCCTCGCCGGCCATGCCGGCCGGCCGGTGCAGTGGATCACCCTGCCCTTCGGCGCGGACCACAACGCGCCGGCGGATTTCGCCGCGCTGGATGAGCTGCATACCGGCGCGGACTGCACGCCGGTCCTCGCCATCGTCCGCCCGGATGCCTCCGTTGAACAGAACCGCGCCCGCATCGACGCCGCCGCAGCGCACCTGCCCGCCTACGGCCTCACCACCGAACAGGACTGGGACAGTGTCGGCGACGCCGGCCTCACCGATCTGCTGCAGCTGCTGACGGCCCTGGCCCGACCGGCTGAGTGATCCTCCCCACCCGCACCGGCCCCGGGCTGCCGGGCCGGGCGAGGCGGCCGCCCTGATGCACAGCCGGCGTTTTTCCGGGGCCCTGGAGCCGCTCAACGGCGCACTGTTCCGCAGCATGTGGATTGCCATGTTCGTCTCGAACATGGGCACCTGGATGCACGACCTCGCCTCCGGCTGGCTGATGACCTCGCTGACCGACTCGGCACTGCTGGTCGCGCTGGTGCAGACCGCCGTGTCGCTGCCGTTTTTCATCGTCGCCTTCCCGGCCGGCGTGCTGGCCGACATCATCGATCGCCGTCGCTACCTGATGGTGATGATGGCCTGGATGCTGGTGACCGCGCTGCTGCTCGGGGCGGTGACGCTGGCCGGCCTGGCGACACCCTGGCTGGTGATCGCCCTCACCTTCGCGCTCGGCACGGGCAACGCCATGATGCGCCCGGCCTGGTCGGCGTCCATACCCGACTTCGCACCGCGCGAGCAATTGCGCAACGCCGTCACGCTCAATTCCATGAGCATGAATGCCAGCCGCGCGATCGGCCCGGCGCTGGCCGGTGTCCTGATCGCCTGGGCCGGCCCGGGCCCGGTGTTCATGCTCAACGGGCTGAGCTTCATCATGCTCATCGTGGCGGTGTACCGCTGGCAGCCGCCGCAGCTGGAGTCCAACAGCCTGCCGGTGGAGCGCTTCTTCGAAGCCTTCACCGCCGGCCTGCGCTATGCGCGCCATTCCCCCGAGGTACGCCGGGTGCTGCTTCGCTGCACCGTGTTCTTCACCTTCGGCAGCGCCATCTGGGCGCTGCTGCCGCTGGTCGCGCAACGTCTGCTGGCATCCGGGCCGCTGATGTATGCCTGGCTGATGGCCAACATCGGCGTTGGCGCTGTCGTGGCGGCCATCTACCAGGACCACCTGTATCGCAGGACCAGCCGCAACCGGGCGGTGACCATCGGTTCCTGCGGCGTCGCCATCGCGCTGCTGGCCATGGCCTGGGTGCGCAACCCGCTGCTGCTGGCCCTGTTGCTCATGCTCGGCGGCGCCGGCTGGATCCTGGTGTTCTCGGCCTTCGTGGTGGCGGCCCAGCTGGCAGTGCCGAACTGGGTGCGGGCACGGGCGCTGTCACTGGTCATGCTGGTGATGGGCGGCGCCAGCGCCGGCGGGGCCGCCCTGTGGGGCAGGATTGCCGATTCCGTCGACCTGCCCTCGGCCATCGCGGCGGCCGGCCTGGGCCTGCTGCTGACCCTGCCGATCGCGGCCCGCTTCGCCCTTCGGGACGACAGCAATGTGGACCTCACCCCCTCCATCTACTGGCCGCCGCCCATCCTGGATGCGCGGATCGAGCCCGACCACGGCCCGGTGCTGGTCACTCTGCGCTATGACGTGCCGCCGGCGCGCATGGCGGAGTTCCTGGCCCTGCTGGCCGAGTCGCGCCGCATCCGGCGTCGCGACGGGGCGTTCTTCTGGGAAACCTTTGCCGACATCAGCAAGCCGGACCGGCATGTGGAGATATTCATGGTCAACTCGTGGCTGGAGCACCTGCGCCAGCATCAACGAGTGACCGTGGCGGATCGCCTGGTCCTTGATAAACTGAAGCAGTTCCATGCCAGCAACGTCGAAAGCGTCGTTTCACACTACATCGCCAGCCACAACCGGCCGCAACCGCTGATGCCCTCCGAGTAAGCGGGCCCGCGCAGACCGGCCCGCCCAGCAGCGGAGGAATGCACCATGCCGGCCAACAGTTGGACCCGGGTTCCCGTAAGCCTTGCCCTTGCCATCGCGCTCGCCGCGCCGGCCGCGGCCACCGGGCCCTTCGCGCTGGACAGCGACGCGCTCAATGCGGCCGCACCGGCGCCGGGCACCCTCATCACCGCCGACAACCTGCAGGCGCATGCCGCCCTGCTGGACGAGTCCATCGCCGCGCTCGTCGCCGATGGTCAGCTCGAGATCCGCGTCGGCCCGACCTGGTCGCTGCCACCGCACCCGGCCTACATCGAGGCCACGCAGCGCCATGCCGGCCAGGCCCGCCTTGGCGAGGGGCCGGGCGTGCTGCAGGACTACACCGCCGGCCTGCCCTTCGTCGATGCGCCGCAGGCCGATGATCCGCGTGCCGGCGAGAAGCTGGCCTGGAACTTCCGCTACAACTGGACGCCCGACAGTGGCGAGATCACGCACTTCTACTGGCAGTACCGGGACATGCGGCGCGAGAAGCTCGAGCGTGAGCTGTCCTTCAGCGCCTCGCAGCTGCGCTTCATGCACCGCCACGTGACCGCGCCGCTGCCGGCGCTGGAGCCCAACCCTTCAGGCATCTACAACGCGCTGTACCTGCGCGTGGAGGCACCGCCGGACCTGCGTGACACGCAACTGCTCATCCAGCGCGCCGAGGACGACACCGAGCGGGATCGGACCTGGCTGTACGTGGCCAGCCACCGGCGCGTGCGGCGGCTGGCCTCGGGCCAGACCACCGACGCCTTCCTCGGCAGCGACATCATGATCGAGGACTTCATCGGCTATAACGGCCGCATCATGGACATGACCTGGCGCTACGAGGGCACGCGCGAGGTACTGCTGCCGTTCTTCGTGCACGCCGAGGCCGCGCTCACCGACAACGGTACGCCCCCGCCGGACGGCTTCCGCTTCGTGGACTTCCACGGCCAGGGCAACTGTTTCCCGGACGTGCCCTGGCAACTGCGCCGTGCCCACGTGCTCGTCGCCGAGCCGGTGGCTGATCGCCACCCGCTGTCGCGTCGGCGCTATTACGTGGATGCGCAGACCCGTGTCATCGTGCTGGGCAACAACTTCGATCGCGCCGGCAAGCTCTGGAAGGTCGGCTACGGTGCCTACGCCCACCCGGACAGCCACGTCGATGCCAACCGCGACACGCATGCGCCGGTCATCGATGCGGCCACGATGATCGACGTCCAGGCGCAGCACTGCACCACGCTGCAGTTCCGCACCGAGGCCAACAGCGGCGCGCTCGACGCCAACGACTTCAGCGTGCAGGCACTGCGCGCCAAGGGCCGCTGAGACCCGCGGCCGCGCCGTCGCTCACGGCTGCCTGGTGTGCCAGCCGCTGGCACCGGCAGCAGCAACCACACCCGGCATCAAGGACTCCCCGATGACGGGGCGCGCCTGCCGGGGGTCAACTGCCTTGCGTCCGCCCGGACGCCATCGCCGGATGGTTGGGAATCATGGCGAAGCGCGCTGGCGAAAGCCGGCGCCGGCGCTGTGCAACCTGTGTGCTTGCCGTGGCGCCAGGCT
The DNA here is from genome assembly GCA_964351795.1 of uncultured Gammaproteobacteria bacterium. Classification (GTDB taxonomy): domain Bacteria; phylum Pseudomonadota; class Gammaproteobacteria; order JADZEE01; family JADZEE01; genus CAYGQN01. The sequence continues at coordinate 134 of CAYGQN010000354.1, read as the reverse complement.
GCCTCGCGGTGGCGGCGGCCATCCGGGCAGCGCAGACCCTAGGGGCGCGCGTACAGCGCCAGGTAGGCGGGCGGCACCTGTACCTGGAACCACCAGCCGGCCACCGGCGCCATCGTCGGCCTGCTCATCGTCGG
>CAYGQN010000353.1:0-4670 GCA_964351795.1 uncultured Gammaproteobacteria bacterium | reverse complement strand
CATCGTCAACCCCGGTTTCGAAGCCGACATCGCCACCATCGGGACCTTTCCCGTTGGCGGCGGCCGACCGGCGGGCTGGGCCAGATGGGATCCGGCCGGCATCCACGGTAACGGCAATGCCATCGGGGTGCTGCACCCGCCGGTGGTCGGCCCGGGCGAGACCGATCCGGCATTGCTCGGCGCCGCGTTCTATCCCGACGGCGCGCCGGAGGGCAACAACGTCGCCCTGGTGTTCATGGGCAACGACGCCACGCGCGGCACGCCGATGGGCATCGAGCAGACGCTCGGTGCCACGCTGCAGGCCAACACCCGCTACACCCTGCAGGTGGCCGTCGGTAACATCGCCTCGGGTACGGGGCTGCCACCCGCAGACGCCCTCGGCTTCTACAATCTTGACGGCTTCCCCGGCTATCGCATCGAACTGCTGGCCGGTGACAACGTGCTCGCCGTGGACGACAACAGCCTGGCCGCAAGCCTGATGGACGGGCAGTTCGCCGTCAGCATGATCAGCGCCGATATCGGTGTCACGCATTCCTCGCTGGGCGAGGCGCTCACCATCCGCCTGGTCAACCTGAACCTGCCGGGTACGGTCGAGGCCCCGGGCATCGAGGTGAATTTCGATGCCGTCAGCCTGGATGCAACAGCCATTCCCCTGCCCCCGGCCGTGCTGATGCTGGCGACCAGCCTGCTCGGCCTTGGCGCCCTGCCGCGGCGGCGCCGCGTTACGGCCCGGTAAACACGCGCAGATCGCCCTTGCGCCGGGTGCGGCCGCGCGCGTCGAACCAGTTCAGCAGCGGCAGCACGTACTTGCGGGTGCTGTCGAGCACCTGCCGCGCCTGTGACACGGTGAACCCGGCCGGCGGCGGATAGGCCCGGCGCAGGGCCCGCTCCGCCCACTCGATGGCCGCCCCGTGCCACAGCAGTTCCCGCCCAGCCTGCTCCCCCGGCATGCGCACCAGTCGGCCGTGCTCGCGCAGCAGCCCGGCCAGCGCGGCATCCGACTGCCCGCCGGTCAGCACTGCCGCCGGCTCGGGCGGCTTCATCCAGGCATCACGAACGGCGGATTCAATCGCCACCAGGCGCGCGCGCTGTGCGGCCGGCAAGGCCGCAAACGGATCATGTCCAGCCAGGGCCACCAGCCCGTCTTGCATGCGCAGTTCACTGCGGATACGAAGATCCTGCAGGACGAAGGCGGTGATGCTGCCCGTCGGGTCGAGGCCACAGCGATCCGCCAGCGCCGCCGGCGCCAGGCCCCGGCGGGTGGGCGCCTCGGCGTGAAAGGCGGCGAGCGCCGCCATCACGCCAGCCTCGATATCGCGCAGCGTGGCGCGCCCGATGAGCACCTCGGCGTTGATGAGTACCGCGTCCAGGCTGTCGCGCAGGCGGGCGAGCGTGTCTGCATCCAGGGTGCCGGCGGCAACGAAGTCCGCAACCGGCAGGCCTGCATTGCCGGCGGCCTCCAGCAGGGCGCGCCAGCGGGCATCGCCGGATCCGCCGGCCAGGGCCTGCAGATGCGAAAGCACGGCCGGGTCGCGGCGCCGGTGCCGCCCGGGCCGGCAATCCAGCACCCGGCCGCCACCGATCGTCGTCACCGGTGATTCGCTGCGCAGGATGAAGCGATCACCGGCCGCCAGCGCCAGGGTGGCATCCAGGTGCATCTGCACCAACGCGGCGGCACCGGCCTGCAACTGGTCACGATCCAGCACGCGTACGCGGGCAATGACCTCGGCGGTGCCGGCCAGCAGGCGCACGCGCCCGCCGTGGCGTGGCAGGCCACTCGCCTCCGGCAACAGCTCCAGCGCCGCATCAATGGTGTCGGTGGCCTGCAGGGCACCGGGTGCGGCCAGGGCATCACCGCGCGCCACCTGTCCGGTATCCACACCGCGCAGGTTCACCGCCAGGCGCGCACCGCGGCCGGCCTTGTCAACCGGCTGGCCATGGGATTGCAGGCCGCGCACCTGCACCGGCCGACCCGCCGGCATCAGCACCATTGCATCGCCGGCCTGCACCGAGCCACCGCGTATCGTGCCGGTGACCACGGTGCCATGCCCGTGCAGGCTGAACACCCGGTCCACAGGCAGGTGAAAAGCACCGGGCCCGGCCACTTCGGCCTCGGTGTCAGCCAGTGCCAGCAGGGCCTCGCGCAGCGCGGCCAGGCCCTCACCGGTTTCGGCGGAGGTCATGATGAGTGGTGCCTGTGGCAGCGGGCCGTCCGCCAGCCACTGCCGCAACGCGGCCAGGGACTGCGCGCGCTCGGTGTCGCCAACCCGATCGCAGCGGGCCAGCACCGCGATCCCGCGCTGCACGCCGAGCAGGCTGGCAATGGCCAGGTGCTCGCGTGTCTGCGGCATGACGCCCTCGCGGGCATCGACCACCAGCACGATCGCATCGATGCCACTGGCGCCGGCCACCATGTTGCGGATGAAGTCCTCGTGCCCCGGCACGTCGATGAGGTCCACCGTCACCCCGTCCTGCGCGAACCAGGCGAAGCCCGGCACGATGGACAGGCCGCGCTCGCGTTCCTCGGCCAGGCGGTCGGTTTCCATGCCGGTCAGGGCCCGCACCAGGGCGGTCTTGCCGTGGTCGACGTGACCGGTCACGCCAACGGTGATCTGCGTACTCATGTCGCCGCCTGCAGGAGCGCCCTCTCCACGCTTGCGTCGTCGGCCGCCGGCACGGCGAGCAGGTTGATGATCACCTGCCCGTGGTGGATGCGCGCGATCACCGGCGGCTCGCCGTCGCGCAGGCGCGCCAGCAGATCGGCCGGCCGGGTGGTCGCGTGGCAGACGCTGACAGCGCTTGCCCGCAGCGCCTCCGCCGGCATGGCACCGCCACCGGCAAAGGCCTCATCGACGATGACGCTGGCCTGCCAGCCAGGGCGGGCGGCGAGACCGGCGGCCAGGCGTCTGGCACGTTCGGCAAGTGCATCCGGGCTGGTGTGCAGCATGGCCTGCACGGGCACGCGATGCGGCGCCAGTCCCTCGCGATACAGCGCGAGCGTGGCCTGCAGCGCCGCCAGCGACAGCTTGTCGATGCGCACCGCGCGCTGCAGCGGATGGCGGCGCAGCGGCTCGACCGCGGCGCGCCGGCCGAGGATGATGCCGGCCTGTGGCCCGCCGAGCAGCTTGTCACCGCTGAAGGTCAGCAGGTCCACTCCGGCAGCCAGGCTGTCCGCGATCGCCGGCTCGCCGCTGCCGGCGGGCAGTTGCGCGCGCGTCAATGCGCCGCTGCCGAGATCCTGGATGCACAGCACGCCATGGCGCTGAGCCAGCGCCGCCAGCTCCGGCAACGACGCCTGGCCGGTGAAGCCGATCACCCGGTAGTTGCTGGGGTGGGAGCTCAGCAGCACACGCGTGTCGGGACCGATGGCGGTGGCGAAGTCCGCCAGCCGCGTGCGATTGGTGGTGCCGACCTCGCGCAGCCGGGCGCCACTCTCGGCGATCACATCGGGCATGCGGAAGTTGCCGCCGATTTCGATGAGTTCCCCGCGCGAGACGATGACCTCACCGCCACGCGCGTGGGCCGCCAGCGCCAGCAGGATGGCGGCGGCGCAGTTGTTCACCACCAGCGCCGCCTCGCAGCCGGTGAGCGCGCACAGCATCGCCTCCACGCCGGCATTGCGGGAGCCGCGCCGGCCGCTGTCGAGGTCGAACTCGAGGTTGCTGTAAGCGCCGGCAATGGCCGTGACCGCGGCAACCGCCTCGGCGGCCAGCGGGGCACGGCCGAGATTGGTGTGCACGGCGATGCCGGTGGCGTTGAGCACCGGGCGCAGCCGGGCGCGCTGCTCGCGCGCCAGCGTCGTGGCGGCCTGTGCGAGGATGGCTTCCCCGCTGATGTCCTGCGGCCCGGCCTCCCCGGCCATCAGGCGCGTGCGCAGCCCGGCCAGGATCTCCCGCAGGGCTGTCACCAGCGCGGCCCGGCCGCCGCTCTCGCACAGCGCCGCCGCGACCGGGTGCAGCAACAGGCGATCCACCGACGGCAGATCCCGCGGGCCCACAGCCCTCGATGCTTGTTCCTGCCCGGAATCATTCATGCGTCGATGATAGGCGGCGCCGGTGCCCTGCGGCCAGCACCGGTGCGGCCGGCCGTGCGAGACTGTGGGCCGAAACAGGGGGGAGGCAACATGAACAAGACCGATTGGTTGGAGAAGCGCTTCGTCGAAGTCAATGGCCGCCGCATGGCCTGGGTGGAAACCGGCACGGGGGATCCCATCGTGTTCCAGCACGGCAACCCCACCAGCAGCTGGCTGTGGCGGGAGGTCATGCCGCACCTGGCCGGGTACGGCCGCTGCATCGCAGTGGACCTGATCGGCATGGGGGATTCGGACAAGCTCCCGGACAGCGGCCCCGGCAGTTATCGCCTGGCCGAACAGGCCGATTACCTGTATGCCTGCTGGGAGGCACTGGGGATCCGCGACCGGGTTACCCTGGTGCTCCACGACTGGGGCTCCATGCTCGGCTTCGACTGGGCACGCCGCCACCCTCAGGCGGTGGCCGGGATTGCCTACATGGAGGCCATCCTGCGCCCCTGGGACAGCATGGACCAGTGGCGGCGATCAGTTGAGGCACCGGCGCTTGGCGCTGCCTTCGACCCGGACGCACCCGGCATGTTCGACCTGCTGCGCTCACCGGCGGGCGATGCCTTCTGCCTGCAGGACAACGGCTTCGTGG
>CAYGQN010000352.1:0-4672 GCA_964351795.1 uncultured Gammaproteobacteria bacterium | reverse complement strand
GCAGGCGGTGAAGGTGGCACCGACCCGGACCTCGTCCGGGTCGGCGTCGCGCAGGTGCACGTCGGTGACCTGCCGGACCGCCGTCACTGGCCGCTCCAGCGACGGCGATGCCGGGTCGCGGTTGTTCTGCGCCCGGATGGCCATCAGCGCGCGATTGTCATACACCAGTGCGTCGTAGCGTTCCGGGTCATCCATGGACGGGTGCAGCGGCATGAAGTAGAAGCCATCGGCATCGAACAAGGCCATCCAGTCGTCGATGGCATCCTCGTTCAGCAGGCGCACCTCGCGGTTGACGAATGCGCTCGCCGACGCCGGATCGAACCAGGCCGGCGGGCTCAAGCGCCCGGCTCCGTCGTGAGGTATTCCAGCCAGGCCCGGTACTGGTTGCGAAAGGCCATGTCGCTGGTGCCGATGGCGGTGCTGCCGCCTGCCGGGCCGGGCTGGTCCGCACCCAGGAAGCGGTGCTGGTCGACCCAGTCGCTCAGACCGCTGGCCAGTGATTCCTGCATGCGCTCATAGCAGTCCAGGTCGTCCGGGCCGACCATGGAGGCCGGTGAATTGATCAGGCGGGAATACATGAGATTGCGCGCCAGCATGGATTCCGGTGCGCCCTTCAGGCGGAACACCCAGGATTCGATGACAGTGCGATCCACGGCAATGGGCCGCACCACCCGGATGGACTGGATGGCATCGCGCACGGCCAGGGACGGATACACCGTCGTGTTGTGCCGGGTCATGCCGATGATCTCGCGGGCCCGTTCCGGGCCGTAGGCGGCGTCCATGGCGGTCAGGTAATCGTCCGGCAGCGGATGGCGGCTGAAGATGCTGCGGCTGCCACCCATGGAGTTGTGGCCGCGCGGCAGCGCGGTCAGGCCCATCTCGTCGAAGAACTCGTAGCGGGCGCCGAAGGGGGCGATGATGAAGGCCTCGAAGGGCGGCTCCGCCTCCAGGCCGGCGGCCTTCAGGTAACGGCGCGTGGCCGCGGTGGTGGCGGCGTGGGCCACCATGGGATGCATGGCGTCGTTGAGGTTCTCCACGAACATCTTCCAGTTGGCGCGATGCAGGAACTGGTGACACACGCGTCCGACCACCTCCACCGTGCCCTCCGGCGAGCGGTCGGCCATGTTGTCGATGGTCGCCGCCGTGGCACCGAGAAAGGACCGCAGGTCGGGCCCGTCGGCCGCCAGCGAGGCGAACACGAAACCCCGGTAGCTGTCCACGCGCGGGATGCGGTCCAGGCGCAGCGCCGGATCCCCGGGGTTGAAGCCGGTGTTCTCGTAGCCGGCGGGATGGGGAATGGCGGCAAGGCTGCCGTCATGCCGGTAGCACCAGGCATGGTAGGGGCAGCGGAAGATGCGGGCGTTGCCGAAGGCCTTGCGGGTGAGCATCGCGCCGCGATGGCCGCAGCGGTTCAGCAGCACCCGCACGCGGCCGTCGTCCTGGTTGCGAACCATGATGACGGGCTCGCGTGCCAGGGTGGTGGTGATGAAGTCCCCGGGGCCCGCGACCTGGGATTCATGGCCGACGAAAATCCAGGCCCGACCCCACAGCCGCTGCATTTCCAGCTCGAAGATGGCCGGGTCCACGTACACGCGCCGGTGCACGCGCGCCGCCTCGACGAGCCCCCGAAGTTCCGCGGCGCCCGGCAGCACTGCTGTCATCCCCTCGGCCTCCGGCAGTCGGTTCAGGGGCGCCACCATTGGCGCCCGGCCGGCCTGCCCTGCTGGAAAATGAGTGTAACCTGAGCCTGCCCGGCAGTCAGTCGGGCCTCGGGTCCCCGGCGGATGCGGTGGTGGCAGGCCATGACAGACAGGCAGTCCAATCCGCCGGGGGACAACGGCTCGATGACGCCGGCGCGCTGCCTGGCCATTGCACTGTGCTGGATGGTCAACGCGCTGGATGGCTTCGATGTACTGGCGATGGCCTTCGCCGCGCCGGTGTTGAGTGCGCAATGGGCGCTGCCGCGTTCGGATCTCGGCACCGTGCTGAGCGCCGGCATCGCCGGCATGGTGGCGGGAGGCATGCTGCTCGGTCCGCTGGCCGACCGCTATGGCCGCCGCTGGCTGGTGGTGGGCGGGCTGGTCCTGACCGCCCTGGCGATGCTGGGCACCGCCACCGCCATGGACACGGGTCAACTGCTCGCCTGGCGTTTCCTGACCGGGCTGGGGATCGGCTGCCAGCTGGCGGCGGTGACGGCGCTGGTGACCGAGCATGCCCCGCCGGCCCGGCGCAAACGCATCCTCGGCCTGTTCCACACGGGTTATCCCATCGGCGCGACCCTGGCCGGCGTGCTGGCCGCCGGCGTGATCGAGCAACACGGCTGGCAGGCGGTGTTCATCGCCGGCGGGCTGGCCACGCTGGGGCTGGTGCCCCTGGTGCTGGCAGGCCTGCCCGAGTCCGAGGCCTTCCTCGCTACCGGGCCGGCCCGGGGGGCGCTTGACCGGGTCAACCGGCTTCGCGGTCGGTTCGGCACCGCGCCGCTGGCGGCGCTGCCGGAGGCCCCGGAATCAACGCGCCCGGGGCCGGTGACGCTTCTCGCAACACCTTGGCGGGCCACGACCGTATTGCTGTGGTCGGCATTCTTCTGCGCCATGCTGGTGGTGTACTTCCTGCAGAGCTGGACGCCGCAACTGGTGGCCGATGCCATGGCCGAGCCCGGCATGGGCGTTCGCGCGGGGATCGCCATGAACCTCGGCGGCATTGCCGGGATCGTGCTGCTCGGCCTGTTGTCGGACCGTCGCAGCCTGCGGAGTATCGCGGTGGCGCTGTTGCTGGCCGGCGCGGCGATGATGGCCGGCTTCACCCGTCTGCCCGGCATCCCGCCGCTGGTGCTGGCCTACTGTTTCGGCATGGGCCTGCTGGTGTTCGGCGGCTACATCGGCGTGTACTTCGCGGCCGGCCTGGTGTACCCGCCCGGCCTGCGGGCGACGGGGATCGGCTGGGCCGTCGGGATTGGCCGTGCCGGCGCGGTGCTCGGCCCGTGGCTGGCGGGCTTCATCGCCGGCCTGGGCCTGGCGGCGGGGAACATCTATCCGGTGTTCGCCCTGCCGCTGCTGCTGTGCGCGCTGGCATTCTCGCGGGTGTCCTCGGCGGCGGTGACCGGCGTGGACAGGCGCCGCTGACGGCGCCTCAGTGCCCCCGCAGCCGGGCGAGGTCGGCGCCGGCGCTGGCGATGAGCGCGTGGATGTCGGTGGTGACCGACACCATGCTGAAGCCCTGCTCGATGCGTCGTGGCGCGAGCTCGGCATTGCCGAGAATCGCGGCGTGGCGGTCATTGGCATGACAGGCCTGCACCACGGTGGCCAGGGCATCGTCGAAGGCGGCATGGCCGTCGTTGTTGCCGGGCGGCAGGCCGAGCGCGATGGACAGGTCGTAGGGCCCGATGAAGGCCGCGTCCACACCGGGCAGGGCCATGATGTCGGCGGCGGCTGCCAGCGCCGCGCGGGTCTCGATCATCGGGATCAGCATGACGCGCTCGTTGGCCGTTGCCGCGTAGCTGTTGCCATCGCGCAGCCCGACCCGGATGGGGCCGAAGCTGCGGCGGCCGAGCGGCGGGTAGCGCGCGGCATCCACGGCGCGGCGCGCATCGTCCACGGATTCGATCATCGGGATGATGAGGCCGGCCGCGCCGGCGTCGAGCATGCGGCCGATGATGCCGGGCTCGTTCCAGGGCACCCGCACCACCGGCGTGGAGCCGGCCACGTCCACCGCGCGGATCATCGCCAGTGCGTCGGTGTAATCCATGCAGCCGTGCTGCATGTCGATGCAGATCCAGTCGAAGCCCTGGCTGGCGAGGGCCTCTGCCGCCAGGGCATCCGGGATCATGCACCAGGCGCCAAGTGCCGCCTCGCCACGTGACCAGCGTTCTGTAAGCATGAGGATGTTCCCGCCTGCGTGTTGTCGTTCTGCCGCCAGCATAGCCGGATCGCGCGCCCGGGGTGACGGTTGGTGCGGATGGCTCGAAATCCGGCCCCGGCGCGCACACAATGGCTATCGGGGTGGCCGTGCCCGGCCGCTGTACGGGAGTTGCCTTGAAGCCATGGTCAGCGCCACCGGTGAAATCCGGATACGCCCCGCCACGCGGGATGATCTCGATGCCATCAACACGGTGATCGCGCAGGCGATGCAGACCTGGCAGCTGCCCCCGCGCGTCCTGCGGCTGTCGCTGCCGCTGTACCGCTACGATGCCAGCGATTTCCGGCACCTGGGGTTTGTGCTGGCCGAGCGCGCCGGGCGCATCACGGGCGTGGCGGCCACCGAGCCGGCCGCCGGGGCCGACTGCCCCGGCGCGCGCGGCGGGGTGTTGCTGCACGGTATCTATGTCACGCCCGATGCGCAGCGCGAAGGCACGGGCAGGCGCTTGCTGGCCGCGGTCGAAGCGGCAGCCGGACAGGCCGGGCAGGCGGGCATCCTGGTGAAGGCCCAGCATGATGCCCGGGCCTTTTTCGAGGCCTGCGGCTACCGGCTGCTGGCGGTTCGGGATCCCGACCGGGATTACCCGGCGCGTTACTGGAAGCCCCTGGGGGCGCCGGCCTGAGCCGGCCGGCGCCGCCGTCGGATGGCCGGGTCTAGCGCCCGGCCTTGCGCAGGTACTGGGGGGTGAACCTGGAGCGTTCCTCCAGTGAGGTGTCGTTGTTCACGGTGTTGAAGTGCAGGGTGGTGCAATGCTCGT
>CAYGQN010000351.1:0-4679 GCA_964351795.1 uncultured Gammaproteobacteria bacterium | reverse complement strand
CGCCGGCCGGCGCGCCATGCATGAATGGCTGTTCTGGCAGGTGGGCAACCTCGGGCCGATGGGCGGCCAGCTCAGCCACTTCGTCAATTACGCACCCGGGGAGCACCCCTACTCGCTGGCCCGCTACCAGCGCGAATACGACCGCTGCCTCGGGGTGCTCGACCGGCGCCTGGCGGGCCGGGAGTTCATCCTCGGCGAGTATTCCATCGTCGATATGGCCTGCTGGCCGTGGCTGGTACCCTACCGCCACCTCGGCCAGTCGCTCGACCACCTGCCGAATGTGGCCGCCTGGCATGCGCGCATGAAGGCCCGGCCGGCGGTCCGCGCCGGCGTGGATGCCGGCAAGGAATTCCGCCGCCAGGGCCCGCCCGACGATGCCGAGCGCAAGCTGCTGTTCGAGCAGGACTCGCAGGCCACCCGACCCCGCACCGGAGACCATCAGGCATGAACCAACCCGGCACCGATGAGCTGACACCCCTGGTGGAGCAGACCCGCGAGGCCTTCCGGCTGAACCCGGCCAGGGCCAGGGTGCGCTTCAGCAGCAGCTCGCGCCAGGAATCGCGCTTCTGCTCGCAGGTGAGCATCCGCCAGCACCGCCTGCTGGTGGACGAGCCACCGGCCATCGGCGGCGCCGATGCCGGGCCCAACCCCATCGAACTGGTGCTGGCGGCGCTCGGCACCTGCCAGGAGATCACCTGGCGCGCCTTCGCCACCGCCATGGGCATCCCGCTGACCTCGGTCTCGGTGACGGTGCACGGGGATATCGACCTCGGCGGCTTCTTCGGCGTGGCCGAGGGCGTGCGCGCGGGCTGCCAGGCCATCGAGGCCACCGTGCACGTGGATAGCCCCGCCAGCGACGCCGACCTCGCCCGCCTGCGCGCGGCGGTGGATGCCCACTGCCCGGTGCTGGACATGCTGACGACGCCGGTGCCGGTACGCCTGCACCTGGCCCGAGAGCCCGCCGCATGAGCGCCGGCCATGCCGGCAGCGGCCGCGGCCGCCTGGACATCGACGGCCAGCGCCTGGACGCCCTGTGGCTGGCACCGGCCCGCGCCGACGCACCCACCCTGGTGCTGCTGCACGAGGGCCTGGGCTGCATCGACATGTGGAAGGACTTCCCGGCCCGGCTGGCCGCGCAAACCGGCTGTGGTGCGCTGGTGTACACGCGCGCCGGTTACGGCGGCTCCGACCCCTGCCCGCTGCCGCGGCCGGTGGACTACCTGCAGCCGGAGGCCGTGACCGTGCTGCCGGCGGTGCTGGATGCCTGCGGCGTCGACACGGCGGTGCTGGTGGGCCATTCCGATGGCGGCTCCATCGCACTGCTCAACTGCGGGCTGGTGCAGGACCCGCGCATCCTCGGCGCCGTGACCATGGGCGCACACGTGTTCGTGGAGGACATCACCGTCAGCGCCATCGAACAGGCCCGCGACAACTACGCCGGGGGTGATCTCAAGGCCCGCCTTGCCCGCTACCACGGCGAGCAGGTGGACGCGGTGTTCCGCGGCTGGAACGACATCTGGCTGCACCCGCAGTTCCGCGCCTGGAACATCGAGCACTGCCTGGCCGGGATCCGGGTGCCCCTGCTGGTCATGCAGGGCGAGGGCGACCCCTACGGCACCCCGGCCCAGGTCCGGGCCATCTGCGCCGGCGCGGGCGGGCCGGCCACGCCCATGCTGCTGGAGCACTGCAGCCACTGGCCGCACCTGGAACAGCCCGAGGCCACCCTGGCGGCCATCGGCGGCTTCGTCGCCGACCGCGAAGCGGCAGCCTGAAACCGCGCAGGGGCCGCGACGCCGTTGCGGAAAATGCGTAACAATAGGCAGCCGGCCGGCCCGTCGGGCCAACGGCACCATCGCCAGAACGCAAGAGAGAATCCATGAGCGAGAACACCGACGACCTGCACTCCGATCTCGCGCGCCTGCGCGAGGAGCTGGCAGGCCTGGAAGCCGGCGACGACGCCGCGCGGGCGCGCATCGAGCAGCTGGTGGACCACATCGACAGGCGCCTGGATGCCGCCGCCACCCAGGCGCAGCATCACTCCCTGACCGAGCTGGTCAGCGACAGCATCGAGCAGTTCGAAGTCGAACATCCGCGGGCCACGGCAATCCTCAACCAGATTGCCATGACCCTGAGCAACATGGGGATCTGAGCCGGCCATGACCGGCAGGAGACACGCATCATGAGTGGAACAATCGCGGCCCGACTGACGGAACTGGGCATCACCCTGCCCCAGGTGTCCATCCCGCGCGGCAACTACCTGCCGGTGGTCATCACCGGCAGCCAGGCCTGGGTGGCCGGCCAGGTGCCGTTCCTGGACAACGAGATCCAGTTCGTGGGCCGGGTGGGCGAGCAATTCAGCGTGGAGGACGGCCAGGCCGCCGCCCGCCTGTGCTTCCTGAACATGCTGGCGCAGCTGGAGAAGGCTCTGGACGGCAACCTCGACCGCATCCGGCGCATCGTCAAACTGGGCGGTTTCGTCAACTGCACGCCGGAGTTCACCCAGCATCCGCTGGTTATCAACGGCGCCTCCGACCTGGCCGCCGAGATCTTCGGCGACGCCGGCCGCCATGCACGCTTCGCCGTCGGCGCGCCGTCGCTGCCGCTTGGCGTGGCCGTGGAAATCGACGGTGTTTTCGACATCGACTGAGGGCGCGTGAACAGGCGTCGCTGCCGCGCGCAGGCACTGGCGGCGGCAGCGGCCGCAGCATTCACCCGCCCCGAGGCCAGCCCATGCCCGTGTACGAGTACTACTGCCCCGCCAACGACCGCCGCGTGGAGGTGAAGCATCCGGCCGATACGCGGCTTGGCTTCTGGGCGGAGTTGTGTTTCGTCGCGCAGATCCCGCTCGGCGACACGGATCCTGAAGCCGCGGTGGAACGCCGCGTCAGCGCGCCGGCCATCGCCACCAGCACCGGCGACAGCGAACTGAAAGCACTCGGCTTCACCAAGCTGGTCCGCCGCGACCGGGGGGTTTACGAGAACGTGACCGCCACCGGCAGCGAGGCCCGCTACTTCCGCCCGGGCGACAAGGACTCCCAGCCCGACCTTGCCTCGCACGCGGATCGGCGTGCGCAGCAGGTGGCGCTGCATTCACAAACGCTGAGCCGCCCCTACCACTTGCCCGGTTCGCTGTAGCGCACGCGGGTGCCGTTGGTCAGCGAGAACTGCAACTCGGTGGGCCGCAACTGCGCCGGGAAGTAGCAGCCGGAGATGTTGGCATGGTTGAAGCTTGCGCCCTCCAGCCGGGCCTTGCGGAAATCGATGCCGCGCAGGTCCGACTGGCGGAAATAGCAGTCCTCGAAATCCAGCCCCTCGGCCTCCAGGCCGCGCAGATCCAGGCGCGAGAGATCGGTGCCGCGCAGATTGCAGGTCTCGCCGGCCTTGCGCCGACGGTTGAAAGCCTCGATAGCGCCCTCGCGCAGCAGGATGTACAGCGGGTCGCTACTGATTTTCGGCTTGGCCATGCCAGCTCCTCGTGTTGTTCAGCACGGGTACAGCCCGCACTGTCCAGTATTTCGACTCCGCGAGCCTGCCGCTTGAGCGCGGTCACCGCCAGCGGATACTCTGCTGCCCACCGCTGACCGGCCGGTGGGGCCGGACACAGTGCAGCAGGGGAACACCCGATGAAGCTTGATCTGGAACAAATTTTCGACGCGAGCTACGAGCGCGTCATGGCACGCGAACTCGACGGCAGGCGCTTCATCAATGCCTTCTACGAGCGGTTCATCAACGCCGACCCGCGGGTGCGCGAGAAATTCGCCCACACCGACATGAGCCGCCAGATCGCCATGCTGGAGAAATCCCTGCATTACCTTGCCTACCTGTTCAGCACCCAGGAGATCTACGGCTACATCGAGAACACCGCCCGCATCCACGGCCGGGAGCAGCATGACATCCCGCCGGACCTGTACGACATGTGGCTCGAACAACTCATTGCCACCGTGGCCGAATTCGACCCGGAGTTCGACCGCAAGGTGGAGCTGGCCTGGCGCCTGTCACTGGCGCGGGGCATCACGTACATGAAGTTCATGTACAACCGCTGAGGTAACCGATATGCAACTGCCGCTGCGCATACTGACCGTCATCGCCGTGGTGCTCACCGCCGGCCTGGGCAGCGCCTGCGGCGAACGCCTGGAACCCCAGCAGGTGGCCGAACGGTTCTGGCAGGCCATGATGGCGGGCGATGCCGGCGCCGCCCGGCTGTTCGTCACCGATGCCTCGCGCAGCGCCGTGGACCCGTCCGCCGACATCATCGCCATCCAGGCCTACCGCATCGGCCAGACCATCATCGAGGACGACAAGGCCAGCGTGCTCACCGAGGTGGTCATCGCCGCCGACAAGCCGGTGACCCTGCCGCTGCGCACGCAGATGGTCCTCGAGGAGGGCCAGTGGCGCGTGGACTACACCAGCAGCGTCGCCACCATCGCCAGCGGCGGGCGCCTGGCCGAGATGCTGGAGAAGATGCGGCAGATGAACGAGGCCTTCTCCGAGCAGGTGGACGAATCCCTCGCCCAGTTGCAGGAGGCCGTGCCGAAAATCGAACAGGAGTTCCAGAAGCTCGAGGACGACATCAACGCCGCCATGCCGGCACTGAAGCAGGCCCTGCAGGACTTCGCCCGGCGCCTGGCACAGGCCCTGGGCGACCCCGGCGGCGGCAGCCGGCCAGCACCGTCGCCGGC
>CAYGQN010000350.1:3323-4692 GCA_964351795.1 uncultured Gammaproteobacteria bacterium | reverse complement strand
GCCTGATGCTTGCGCCGCGGCGCCCGCCCGGCGGCCCGACTCAAGCAATGGCAGCGGCGGCCGCTAAGCGGTGCAGACCACCGGAGCGCAACGCATGCAGGTCCCTGCCATTCCCGCCAACGAGAACGAACGCCTCGCCGTGCTGCGTGGCCTGTTGATCCTCGATACCCCGCCGGAGTCCCGCTTCGACCGCATCACCGCTTTCGCGGCCGAGCAGTTCGACATGCCGGTCGCGCTGATCAGCCTGGTTGACGAGAACCGGCAGTGGTTCAAGTCCCGCGTGGGCATGCAGGTGTGCGAGACCAGCCGCGACGTGTCGTTCTGCGCCCATGCCATCCACGAAGACGCCATCATGGTCATCGAGGATGCCCTGGCGGACCCGCGCTTTCGCGACAACCCGCTGGTGACCGACGAGCCGCACGTGCGCTTCTACGCCGGTGCGCCGCTGCGCACGGCCGCCGGCTTGGCCGTGGGCACACTGTGCCTGATCGACCACCAGCCGCGCAGCCTCGACGAGCTGGAGCTTGCGATCCTTGCCAACCTCCGTGACCTGGCGGTCGAGGAGCTGTCACGGCGCGAGGCCGCATGAGCGCCGTGACCGCGGCGGCGATGCCGCCGGTGGTCATCCTGGTGGAGTCCGAGAACCTGCTGCGCAGCACCTCGGCCGGGGTGGCGCGGCAAGTCGGCCTGGCCAGGGTGATGGAGTTCTCGAACCTGGAAGCGGCGCTGGCCTATCTCGCGCGCGAACAGGCCGATGCGCTGCTGCTGGCCATCAACGATGAGTCCGACCTGCAGACCCTCGGGCGCATCCGTGCCGGCACGGCGCGCTGCCGGCACGATATCCCGGTAGCGGTGATGATCGGGCACTGCGACAGCGAACTCGCCCTGCGCCTGCGGGCGCTTCAGGTGCGGCGCATCATGCTCAAGCCGTTCAGGGTGAAGCTTATCGTCGAGACCCTGGCGGCCCTGACCGGCGGCACGCCTGCCCCGGCAACCGGCTGATATGTAACCGCCCCCCCTCCGGCCGGCGTCACGGCGACCGCGGCTCCGGGGTCGGCGGGATTTCCAGTGCCACCAGCACGTTGCCGGGGAAGCCGACGTTCAGCATGCTGAAGCCGCTGTTGATGTAGACCATGCGCCCGACCACCACCGGCCCGCCGTTGCCCAGTGAACCGCCGCGCCCGCTGAGACCGTTCACGCCCTTGTAATCGCGGACCGTGTCCCACATCACCAGGCGCTTGCCGGTGTCGGCATGGTAGGCCCGCAGGGTGCCGTCGATCAGGCCCACGAACACCACGTTGCCGGCCACCGTCGGCGGCGCCAGCACCGCGTTGCCGCAGGGCGGCGCGGGTTTGCCCTCGCACTCGGG
>CAYGQN010000350.1:0-3313 GCA_964351795.1 uncultured Gammaproteobacteria bacterium | reverse complement strand
CCAGACAGCCTTGCCGGTGATGAGATCGATGGCCGTCAGCGAGCCATCCGAACTCATGTCGGCATTCATGTCGACCACCGGCGCGAAGGCATAGCGGCCATTGCTGGCCAGGCCGAACTCGATACCACCGATCTCGCCACCACGACCGACACGGATGTGCCACAACACGGCCCCGGCGTTGTCCGGGTCGAGCGCGTAGACGCTGCCGTCCTTGGTGCCCGCCACGACGATGTCGCGCCCGTCGCTGCGGGTGACGAGCATCGGCGGCGCGCCGACATCGCGGTCACCGTGGCCCTCGGGGTTCTCCGGCGAGCAGTTCTTGCGCTCCGGATCCCACCAGGCCTCGCAGGCCAGGTGGTAGATGTCCTGCCCGCCCATCTGCTCGGGCGCCAGCGAGCGTACCCAGCGCTTGCGGCCACTGGCCAGCTCCAGCGCCATCACCGCATCGGACTCCTCCACGCGTGGCTCGGTGAACTGGTTGCCGTTGCCCACGTACAGCAGGCCACGCTTGTCGTCGACGCTGATGCCGGACCACACCGGCACCCCGGAGGGGCCGAAGCGGTCGATCCCCATCTCGTTCTCGCCCAGGTACTCGGCGTACTTGTCGATGGTGTAGGTCTTCCATACCCGCTCGCCGCTGCCGGCATCCAGGGCCACCACGGCGCCGCGCGTCAGGCAGCAGGGGATATCCATCTTCATGACCAGCACTTCTTCCAGGCTCGACACCGGCACGTACACCCGGTCGCCGTGCAGCGTGACGTTGCCGGTGACACGCGCCCCGGGGCTCCAGTCCACGCGCGTGCGCCACAGCAGCCGCCCGTTCGCGGCATCCAGGGCGTAGACGTTGGCCATGAGATCCCCGAACACCACGATGCGCCCGTTGGTGGCCATGTTGGAACGCACCCGGCCCTCGGCCCGGAAGGTCCACAGCGCGCAGCCGTGCTCGGCATCGAGGGCGTACACGAAGCGGTTGAGGTTGCCGGTGAACAGGCGTCCGCCGTGCACGGCGACCGGGTTGGCACTGCTGGAGAAGGCCTGGTAGACGGGGAAGGGATGGGCCCACTTGAGTTTCATACCGGCCACTTCGGCGGCGCTGAAGCCGGCCTCGCGGACGTACCGCGTGAAGTGGTTGTCGGGGCCCCATCCGGGCCAGTTGCCGGCCGCCACGCGGGTGGGGGCGCTACCGGCATCGCACAGACGCACGCCGGGCTCGCGCGCGGCGAAGGGCGCATCATCGACTGACAGCCAGCGGGCCAGCAGCAGGCGCTCGGCCCGCGTCAGGCCGTTGGCATGCTCCTGCATCGTGCGATGCCAGAGGGCCGCCTCGATTTCCTCGACGCTCAGGCGGCCGAGCTGCTCACGGGTGGGCGCCAGCACGCCCAGGCCATGGCACATCTGGCAGCGGCTGTTGAAGATGTCCTCCGGGTTCGGCGGTTCAGCCGCGGCCGGTGCGGCGAACATGCACACAACAGCGGCCGCCGCGAGTGAACGCAGGACCCGACAATGATTTTTACGCTTCATTCCTGTTCCCCGATGGCGATAAGCAGGTTGCCGGGCAGGCCGACATTCAGCATGCCCCAGCCGCTGACCAGGTAGATGGTTCCGTCCACGATAATCGGCCCCCCGATGCCGAGCGACCCGCCGTGACCTTCGATACCGTTGCGGGTAGGAAAGCCACGCGCAGTGTCGAATTGCCAGCGTTGCACCCCGCTGGCGCGGTCGTAGGCCCTGAGGGTGCCGTCGATCAGGCCAGCCAGCACGGTATCGCCGGCTATGGTCGGTGGCGAGACGAACCCGGTGCCGCACGGTGGTGTCGGCTTGCCCGTGCAATCGGCCTTGATGTTTTCCACCCGCCAGGCCGGCTTGCCGGTCAGGGCATCCACCGCCGTGAGCGATCCATTCGAAACACCGTCGGCGTCCATGTCGATCACCGGTGCCCAGATAAAGCGGCCGTCGCTGGCGATACCATACTCGATACCGCCGAGTTCACCGCCCACCCCGACGCGCAGTTGCCATAGCACCGCGCCACCGTTGTCGGGGTCGAGCGCATACAACACGCCGTCCTTGGAACCGGCAGCGACGATCTGCGTTCCGTCGGCGCGCGTGACCAGCACCGGCGGCGCACCGAAATCACGGTCGCCCTCGCCCTTCGGGTTCGCCGGCGAACAGGTGCTGCGGTCCGGGTCGAACCAGGCCTCGCAGGCCACGTGGTAGATGTCCTGGCCACCCATGCGCTCCGGCGCCAGCGGCTGTACCCAGCGGCGTTCACCGGTCGCCATGTCCAGGGCCACCACGGCATCGGAGGTTTCCACGCGTGGCTCGGTGAACTGGTTGCCATTGCTGACGTATACCACGCCGCGATCAGGGTCGACGCTGATACCCGACCAGACCGGCACACCGGAGGGCCCGAAGCGATCCACGCCATGCGGGCTCTTGCCAATCCAGCCGGCCGGCTCGGCGATCATCCAGGACTTCCAGAGCTGACGCCCATCGACGGCATCCAGGGCCACAACGCTGCCGCGAAACGTGCAGCACGGCAGGTCCATGCGCATGCCGAGCACTTCCTGCATCCCCGAGACCGGCACGTAGACTCGACCCTCGTGCAGGGTCACATTGCCGGTCACGCGAGCGCTTGGCTGGCTGTCCACCCGGACGCGCCAGCGCAGCCGCCCGGTCGACACATCCAGCGCGTAGACATTCGCGAGCAGATCCCCGAACACCAGCAGTCCGTCCTCGATGGCCACGTTGGCGCGCACCCGGCCTTCGGCCCGGAAGCTCCAGCGGGTGCAACCGCTGTGCGCGTCCAGCGCGTACACCCAGCCGTTCAGGTTTGCCACGAACAGCGTGTTTCCGGCAGCGGCAATCTGATTGCCGACACCGGTGAACGCCGTCGTGTCCGGAAATGCGAATGCCCACTTCACCTGCAAGCGGTCGGCCCGCGGGACTGTCGCCGCCGGCAGATGGCGAGAGAAGCTGTTGTCGGCGCTGAAACCCCGCCAATGAACGGGCACGGGCGCCACCGGGGCAGTGTCCTCGCAGAGCTGACCGCCGTGGTCACGTCCTGCCCCGCTCTCGCCCTTGCCGAGCCACAGCGCCAGCGCCTCGCGCTCGGGCGCCGTCAGCCCGTTGGCCAGTTCCTGCATCACGCCATGCCACAGGGCATTGTTGATTTCCTCGGCTGTCAGCCTGGACAACTGCTGCCGCGTGGGCGCGAAGACGCCAAGGCTGTGGCACACGGCACAGCGCGCGGCGTAGAGCACCTCGGGCTCGGGCGGGCCAGCAGGGATTCCACCGCGGCCAGGTCCCCCTCCCC
>CAYGQN010000349.1:0-4695 GCA_964351795.1 uncultured Gammaproteobacteria bacterium | reverse complement strand
ACGACCGCCGTCGGAGCTGGCCGGTCTTGGTCGTGTTTCTGGCCCTCGCGGTTCCCGTGAATGTTTCATGGACTGCGGGAAAAGTCGGCTCACCCCCTGAACGCGCGTTCAGGCGCAGGACCGATAGGGCGGATTTCCCATTGGACGGCGCCGCCTTGCCGCCGCAGGCCGAGCAGTGCCGGCAGCGCCAGCAATGACAGCAGCGCCATCAACGCCAGCGCCATCGCATACCCCGCGACCTCGGCGATCTGGCCGCCAAGGAAACCCGACCACACCTCGCAGGCGTTGGTCATGGCCATGAACACGCTGAACTGGGTGGCCGCGATCATGGTGCCGGCCGATACCTGCATGAACAGGCTGTAGGACACGGCGGTGAGCATCCCCACGAGCAGGTACCAGGCAACCAGGGCAAGCTCCCCGATCATGCCGGGGGCGCCCTGGGGCAGCCGGCTCATGGCCACGGCGCTGACTGCCAGCACGGCAACAATGCCGGCGCACACCCGCAGCCGCCCGAGCCGATCAGCCAGCATGCCGCCGCCCAGGGCGCCGATGACCATGGCCACCGGAGAGAGGATGGCGAACACGCGCGCGATGGTCTCGCGCGGCCAGCCGAGGTCCGTGAACATCGGCCCACCGAGTGCCCCGAAAGCCTCGAAGGCCGCACCGGCGGTCAGCGCGAACACGGCCGCGAACCAGAAGCCCCGCCCGCTCACCAGGATGCGCAGCTCGCGCAGCAGCTCGCGGGGCTGATGGCGGACAGGTCGCGGCTCGTGGCGCAGCAGCCAGGGCATGCTCAGTGCGCTCAGGGCGAGCAGGCCGGCGAGTCCGGCAATCACCGCGTCCACGCCGAAGCGCGAGGCCAGGCCAAGCCCGAGGCCCGCGGTGATCGCGCGGCCGGCGAGCATCCCGGCCTGCATCCAGCCGTTCAGGCTGCCGAGTTCGTTGGCCGGGGCGGTGCGCATGGCCAGCGTATCCACCGCCACATCCTGCAGCGCGCCGAAGCTGGAATGGGCCACCAGGCAAACAAGCAACAGGGGATAGCCGGCGGCAAGATCCAGGCCCAGCACCGGCAGCAGCGCCAGCACCATGCCCAGCTGCATGGCGCTGATCCACCAGCGCAGGGCCAGGCCGCGGGCGCTGCTGTAGTCGATGAGCGGTGCCGCCAGGAACTTCACCGTCCACGGCAGCGTGGCCAGGGCAGTGAGAGTGGTGATCCGTGCCACCGGGTTACCGGCCTCGCGCAGCAGCACGGGCAGCATCCACCAGATGAAGCCGAAAGGGGCGCCCTCGCACACGTACAGGAAGAAGAACAGGGCGCGGCGCCGGTTGGCGCCGGCCAGCAGGTCGGTGGCAGCGGAGGCGGCTCCGGTTAGGCTTGCCGGGCGGTTCACGGGTAAGGCTCGGCCGTGCAGCAGGGGAATCGGCACCTTAGCACGCCCGGGCGCGGCGGCTGGCCGGCCGGCGGCCTGCGTCGTACACTGCGCCGGCCATGACGACACCGGGCAAACCCCTTGAGAATGCACCGCTCGGCAAGACCAGCGCGCCGGCGCACGCCTATGATCCGTCGCTGCTGTATCCGCTGGCGCGCCCGGTGCTCTGGCGCGAGCGGGGCCATGCGGCCATGCCCTGGCAGGGGACGGACCTGTGGACCGCGTGGGAGCTGTCGTGGCTTGCGCCGGGCGGGGTGCCGCGGGTGGCCGTGGCGGAGTTCGCGGTGCCCTGCGATTCGCCCTGCCTCATCGAATCAAAATCGCTGAAGCTGTACCTCGGTTCGCTCAGCGATACGGTGTTCCCCGATGCCGATGCGCTCGCAGCCACGGTGCGGGCCGATCTGTCGGCCGCGGCCGGGGCACCGGTCGGGGTGATGGTGCAGGGCCTTGGCGCCGCGGCGCAGGCCCGCGTCGAGCCCGACAATGCGGTGTGCATCGATGCGGCCGCCGACAGCGCCGATACCTCGCGGCTGAGCCCGGACTGCCTGCAGGCCGACCCGGCCGTACAGCGTACGGAATTGCTGGTGAGCCACCTGCTCCGGAGCAACTGCCCGGTGACCGGCCAGCCCGACTGGGCCAGCATCTGGATTGCCTACCAGGGCCCCGCCATCGCCCATGATTCACTGCTGCGCTACCTGGTGTCCTGGCGTCATCACCAAGGTTTCCACGAGCAGTGCGTGGAGGGGATCTACCTGGATATCCTCAGCCGTTGCCAGCCGCGGCAGCTGAGCGTGTATGCCCGCTACCTGCGCCGCGGCGGGCTGGACATCAACCCCTGGCGCAGCAGTGAAACGGCACAGCCACCGCCCTGGCGCGCCTGGCGCCAGTAGGCCGGCGCGCCCTACAGCCCGTCGATGTCGTAGTCGCCGAGATTCACCTCGCGCATGGTCGCGCGCTCGAACACCGGGTCGCGCGGCAGCGGCACGGTGGCATCGATGCCAAGCCGGCACCACTCGTCGTTGATCACCGAGGGGTTGAGGCGATGGCCGGTGGAGTTCGGTACAAACTGCAGGTCCGTCTCGAAGCGCGCCCGGGTGGCGACCGCCCATTCCACGTCGTGGATGTTGAAGATGTCCACGTCGGTGTCGACCACCGTGACCATCTTGATGAAGGCCTGGGACAGGAATCCGGCCATTATAGCGTTGCGCTGGCTGCCCTCGAAACGCTTGTTCATCTGGATGACCAGGTGATAGGGCACGCTGCCGTCTGACAGGTGCACGGCGGTGACGTCGGGCACGGCGGACTTCACCCGGTCGAAAATGCCCGCCTCGGCGATGCAGGCAAAAGCGTTGTACACCTCCCGGCCGGACAGGATGGAGTGGAACACCGGGTCGCGGCGGCGCGTGATTGCCGTGACCTCCAGCGCCCAGCGCAGCTCCCGTGTTGCGTAGTAGCCGGTGACCTCGGCATAGGGCCCCTCGGGCTCGCGCACCTGCGGCAGGATGCGACCCTCGATGATGAACTGTGCGTCGGCGATGCCTTCCACGTCGACGCTCTGGCTGCGCAGCAGCGGTACCGGCGCGCCGCGGATCTGGCAGGCAATGCCGATCTCGTCCATTTCCATGGGTGCGGCGCCGGCCGGTGCGGCGCCGGCCATGGTCACGGCGAAGTCCACGCCGTTGTTGATGGTCACTTCCAGTGCCTCACCGCGGGCCTCGGCGCGCTTGTAGTAGTCCATCACGTGGCCGAGTTCCTCCAGCAGGAGGGTGAAGCGGTTGGGGCCGGTTTTCATCATCCGGTGGATGGACAGGTTGCGAACACCCGTGTCCGGGTCCTTGGCGATGACCACGCTCGAGGTCAGGTAGTGGCCGCCATCGCCTTCGGCGTGCTTGGGGATGGGCAGCAGGTCGAGGTTCACGCTGGCTTCGATCACTTCGTTGGCCGGTCCCTGCTCGAGAATCTGCGGCTCGATGGGGTTCTGCCGCCAAGTGCGGATCTCGCCGGCCAGGTCGAAGGGCAGCTGCTGCGAGGTGGTCTGGAAGAACGAGGCCATCAGGTCGCGGTTCCAGTACAGGCCCATCAGGACCGGAAAGGCCGAGCCCTTCACATTCTCGAACAGCACCGGCCGGGTACCTTCCAGCTGCTTGGCGATCCCGGCCATCTCGCACACCGGATCCACCTCGCTGCGCACGCGCACCAGCTGGCCCGTATCGGCCAGCCATCGGATGTAGGACTGCAGGTCGACTAGCCCTCGCTCGGCAAAATTCACAGGTTTCTCCTGGCTGGTGCTGATTGGCGGATGGATGACAGACCCCGGGGATTATTCCGCAAACCGGCGCCGGGGCGAAATCCGCAATCGGCGCCGGGCCGCGCCCGGTACAAGCGCACCAACATGGTGCGTTTGCGCCTGCATAGTGCGAAACAAGCGCACTGTCTTTGTGCCACAGCTCCGATAGAGGCGCTCTGGATGAGGTGTGAGTCTTTGAAAACCATGGGGAATCCTGAACTGGTACGGATGCTGCAATGCGTCTGCGGAGTACTTGCTGGTGCCGGTTGCAAGAAGCGCAGGCGGTGGTTTTGAACAAATCAAATAGGGGATTAGCACTATGGAAGCGCTGGCCGAAGTCTCTTACGCGCTTGATACGTTTTACTTTCTTGTCTCTGGCGCCCTGGTGATGTGGATGGCGGCGGGATTCTCCATGCTCGAAGCCGGGCTGGTCCGGGCCAAGAACACCGCCGAAATCCTGACCAAGAACATTCTGCTGTATGCCGTGGCCTGCACCATGTACCTGATTTGCGGTTACCAGATCATGTACATGGGCTCCGACAGCGGTGTCATCCCCGGATTCGGATTCCTCATCGGGGCCGACAACGCCACTGCCGACGTCATCGCCGGCGGAGACGACGCGCCGTACTACTCGGTTGCCTCGGACTTCTTCTTCCAGGCCGTGTTTGCCGGCGCGACCATGTCCATCGTCTCCGGAGCCGTGGCCGAGCGCATGAAGCTGTGGGCCTTCCTGGTCTTCGCCATTGTGATGGCCGGCTTCATCTACCCCATCCAGGGTTACTGGAAGTGGGGCGGCGGCTTCCTCGATGGCCTGGGCTTTTCGGACTTCGCCGGCTCGGGCGTGGTCCACATGGCCGGTGCCTCGGCGGCACTCGCGGGTGTCCTGCTGCTCGGGCCACGGCTGGGCAAGTACGGCAGCAAGGGTGAAATCTATGCGCTGCCGGGCGCCAACCTGCCATTGGCGACCATCGGTTGCTT
>CAYGQN010000348.1:0-4715 GCA_964351795.1 uncultured Gammaproteobacteria bacterium | reverse complement strand
GAACACGGCATCACCGCCGGTGAGGGCGCCGGTGTGCGAGGCGGCCGCGCGGGCGCCTTCGCTCACCCGGCCGGCCTTGATGGCAACGATGGGCTTGCGCCGCGAGGTGGCGCGCGCGGCGGAGAGGAACTTGCGGGCATCGCCGATGGACTCGATGTACAGCAGGATCACATCGACGTTGCCCTGGTCTCCGAGCCAGTTGATGAGATCACCGAAATCCACGTCGGCCGTGTCGCCGATGGAGATGAAGTGCGAGAAGCCGATGTTGCGCGAACGCGCCCAGTCGATGAGGGTGGTGCACAAGGCCCCGGACTGGCTGATCATCGCGATCCGCCCCGGCAGCGGCTCGGCGTGGGCGAAGCTCGCATTCAGGCCGAGGCCCGGGATCATCAGGCCCACGCAGTTGGGCCCCAGGATCCGCACGCCGTGGTGATCCGCCTGCTCGAGCATCGCCTCGGTCAGGCTGCGGCCGTCGTCCCCTTCGGCCCGCATGCCCGCAGACAGCACCACGGCTGCCCGCGTACCGGCCGCGCCGAGTTCCCCGATGAGCCCGGGCACGGTGGGCGCGGGCGTGCAGATGACGGCGAGGTCCGGCGCCGTGGGGATATCCTGGACGCGGGCGAAGGCCGGGCGATCGGCCACCGTGCCGCCTTTCGGATTGACAGGGTGGATGCTGCCGGCGAAACCCGCCGCCAGCAGGTTGCGCATGACCACGCGTCCGAGGGAGCCCTCGCGATCGGAGGCGCCGATGAGGGCCACCGAGGCGGGTTTCAGCATGCTGTCGAGGTTGACGATGCTCATGTCTTGACCTGCGCCTGGCTGTGAACAGAGCCCCGATTCTGCCAGAACATTGCGGCGCACAATTGACAACGGCCAAGTATTTGCTTCCCGCCGCGCGGGGACGGTCGCGGCTGAGGGAGCAGCGAGTGGGCGGGCGAAGGGGGCGGAGCGATGCCCGCTTGCCTGTCGCGGCACGGGGGCGGTCGCGCTGAGGGGGGCTGCCCGCTTGCGTCCGGGCGCCTCGCCCCGCGGGCGAAGGCGGTTGCCACCGTCGCCGCGTCGGGCCCGCCGCCGGTGGCTGCAAACGCGGCTCCGTGTGTGCCCCGCCGGGCCGCGGGGCGAAGCCGCGCGAAACCTGCCCGGACCATGCCAGGGGCATCCGGATCATGCCCGCCCCGGGCGATTGCGGGTACAATCGCGGCCTTCTGATGAGGGCCGGTCGCGCGCGGGCGAGGCGCCGCCGGCGGCCAACGACGATAAACACAAACACTGCGGAGCATGCCATGAAGCAGACGAAGATCCTGCTCGACGAGTCCGACATCCCCACGCACTGGTACAACGTCGTCGCCGACATGCCCACGCCGCCCGAGCCCTACCGGACCCCGGACGGCTCGCTGATGACGCCGGACATGATGGGCGCGATTTTCCCGCCCGGGCTCATCGAGCAGGAAGTGGCCACCGAGCGCTGGATTGCCATTCCCGAGGAAATCCGCGAAATCCTCGCCATCTGGCGGCCCTCGCCGCTGTTCCGGGCCCATCGCCTGGAAGCCAGGCTCGGCACGCCGGCGAAAATCTTCTACAAGTACGAGGGCGTGAGCCCGGCCGGCTCGCACAAGCCCAACAGCGCCGTGCCCCAGGCCTGGTACAACAAGCAGGCCGGCATCAAGCGCCTGAGCACCGAAACCGGCGCCGGGCAATGGGGTTCGTCCATCTCCTTCGCCGGTGGCATGTTCGGCCTTGCCGTGCGCGTGTACATGGTGCGCGTGAGCTACGAGCAGAAGCCTTTCCGCCGCTCCATGATGCAGACCTGGGGCGCCGAGGTGCTGGCCAGCCCCAGCGATCGCACCGAGTCCGGCCGCGCCATCCTGGCCCAGGACCCGGACAGCCCCGGCTCGCTCGGCATCGCCATCTCCGAGGCCGTGGAGGAAGCGGCCAACAACGCCGACACCAACTACACCCTCGGCTCGGTGCTGAACCACGTGTGCCTGCACCAGACCGTCATCGGCCAGGAGGCCAAGAAGCAGCTGGCCATGATCGGCGAATACCCGGACGTGATCTTCGGCCCCTGCGGTGGCGGCAGCAGTTTCGCCGGCCTGGCCTTTCCGTTCATCGCCGACAAGGCCACCGGCGAGCGCGACGTGCGCCTGGTGGGGGTCGAGCCGGCGTCCTGCCCCTCGCTCACGCGCGGGCATTTCGCCTGGGACTTCGGCGACAGCGCCGGCTACACGCCGCTGATGCGCATGTACACCCTCGGCCACGATTTCGTACCGCCGGGGATCCACGCCGGCGGCCTGCGCTACCACGGCGAGAGCCCGCTGGTGTCGCAGCTGCATCACGATGGCATCATCGAGGCCATCGCCGTGAAGCAGTTGCCCACCTTCGAGGCCGGTGTCACCTTCGCCAAGTGCGAGGGCATCGTGCCGGCGCCGGAATCCTGCCATGCCATCCGCGCCGCCATCGACGAGGCGCTGGCCTGCAAGGAAAGCGGCGAGGCGAAGACCATCCTGTTCAACCTCACCGGCCACGGCCATTTCGACATGGCCAGCTACGACAAGTACCTGGCCGGCGAGCTGGAGGACTACGAGTACCCCGAGGAAGCCATCGAGGCCGCCATGGCCCGCCTGCCGAAGGTGGCCAACGACTGAGCGCGCTGCGCGTCAGGCGCTGATGGCGACCTTCAGCACGCCGTCGCGCTGGTTGGCGAACAGCTCGTAGGCGTCCTCGATTTCCTCCAGGCGGTAATGGTGGGTAACGAGGTCGCCAAGGTCCAGCCGGCTGGCCGCGATCACGTTCATCAGGCGACGCATGCGCTCCTTGCCGCCCGGGCACAGCGAAGTGACGATGCGGTTGTCGCCGAGGCCGGCGTGGAAGGCGGCAAGCGGGATGGTGAGGTCGCTGCTGTACACGCCCAGGCTCGACAGCGTGCCGCCGGGCTTGAGCACGCGCAGGCAGTTCTCGAAGGTGCTCTGCAGGCCCAGCGCCTCGATGGCCGCATCCACGCCACGGCCGTCGGTCAGGCGCATGATGGCCTCGACCGGGTCCTCCTTGCGGAAGTTCACGACCAGGTCGGCACCAAGGCGCCGGGCCATTGCCAGGCGTTCGTCCACCGCGTCCACGGCGATGATCGTGCTCGCACCGCGCAGCCGTGCACCGGCGGTGGCGCACAGGCCGATGGGCCCCTGGGCGAACACCGCCACGGTGTCACCGATCCTGATGTTCGCGGCCTCGGCGCCGGCGAAGCCGGTGGACATGATGTCCGGGCACATGAGCACCTGCTCGTCGCTGAGGCCCTCCGGAACCGGCGCCAGGTTGGCCATGGCGTCGGGTACCAGCAGGTACTCCGCCTGGGCACCGTCGATGGTATTGCCGAAGCGCCAGCCGCCCATGGGCTTGAGGCCGTGGGCGGTGCCGGGGCCATCCTGGGAATGCAGGCCATCCAGGCAGGCATTGCTCTGCCCGGAGGGGCAGATGGCGCCGGCGATGACGCGCTGGCCTTCCTCGTAGCCGCTGACATTGCGGCCGAGTTTCTCGATGATGCCCACCGGTTCGTGGCCGACGATGAGGCCTTTCTCCACCGGGTACTCGCCCTTGAGGATGTGCACATCGGTACCGCAGATGGTGGTGGTGGTGACGCGGATGAGCGCATCGTTCGGGCCGGGGCTGGGCACGGGCCTGTCGTCGAGCGCGATGCGGCCAGGCTCGACGAACACCGCGGCTTTCATCATCTCGGGCATGGGGGGATCCTCCGTTGGTGTTCGCGGGCAGGCTAACACCGCTGCGGGCGTGAAGAGGCTGACCGGCGTCAGTGCGCGGCCGGGCGTTGCCGCGGCTGGCCGCCGAGCCGGGTCAACCGCCTGGAGCCGCCATCGGTGGCGCGATGGCGCCCGCGTCGGCCTTCAGGACAGCGGCACGGCCCGCTCGCCGGCCGGCGTCAGCCGGGTCAGCGGGCGATCCCCTGGCGTCGGGTCGGCCGAGGCGCTGCCCCCGCCGGTATCCACGGAGATTGAGAATGGCTTGTTCTTGTCCAGCCAGGCCCGCGCCGCGCGGATGTCCTCGTCGCTGGCATCACGGATCCAGTGCGAATCCGCGTCCAGGTGCAGGGTGTGGGCCAGCGCGCGGGTACGTGCCTGCGGCTCGCTGCCATACCTGGCCTCGAATGCCCAGGCGAAGGCATAGACCGGTTCGATCTGCTGGTACTTGCGTGCCCAGTCCAGGGCCAACTCGATGTAGGCGGGATCGCCGCTCGCCTCGTGCAACCATTCACACACTTCCAGCAGCTGGTACCAGGGCTTGAACGGGCGGTATTCCATGTGCGGGCGCACGCCGAATGCCTGCCGCAGCCAGTCGAGCGCTTCGGCCTGTCTGCCCTCGTCCTGGGCCAGCAGTGCCTGCGCCAGGGCCAGGTCGAAAGCACCGCCGGGGCCGGTCAGATTCGTTGCCGGGAACTGTTCCCTGAACCAGTCGCCGTTGCCCGAGCGCAGCGCCGCCTGCGCGAGGTACGGCAATATGTAGCCGACGGTGTGCGATGCGCGGGTGGGATAGTAGTTGCCGCGGTCCAGCAGCACCGTGAAAGCCTCCTCGTAGCGGCCGGCCCGCATCGCCAGCAGGGCACGGGCGAAGTAGACGCGCTCGGCGTCCGCGCTTGCCCCGACCGCCAGCCGGGCCGGCATGGCAGGGTGCTTGAACGTTGACGGCTTATGGGCAACGCCGTGTGA
>CAYGQN010000347.1:0-4740 GCA_964351795.1 uncultured Gammaproteobacteria bacterium | reverse complement strand
CTCACGGATGCGCCCTTTTTCTTTGCAGCGTACTCAGCGATGATTCAGTGGACCGGGCTATAATTGCGCCCCGTTACCGCCACTATCCCGGATTGCCCATGCCCAATTGCCCCCAGTTCCCGCCTCGTTGCCGTCCCGGTGCGCTCGCCCCGATGCTCCTTGCCGCGGCCATGCTGCTGGCGGCGGGCACGGCGACGGCCATCGACCTCATCCCCGACTTTCTCAAGGGTGAGCCGAAGGGCCGCGTCGTGTTCGAAGGCCGGGACCAGTACATCCGCATCGAGCCCCAGGACGAGCTCCGCAAGGGGCCGCCGCCGCCCAATGATCATCCGGTCGACCTGGACGCCGGGCAATTGTCGACAGTCCTTGAAGCCATCACCCTCTGGAAGGAGGCGGGGCTGTTCGACGGCGGCGATGAACAGCTGGGCCTGTTCACCGGTTCCCAGGCATCTTTCCTGGCCCGCAACCTGGCAAAGGGACTGGCCGAGGCCGGCCCCGACGAAGACGTCACTTTTGCCGTGGTCGGGCTGGTGCAGTCGTTCGTGGTTGCCAAAGACAAACGGTCCACCGCCGGGCGGGTCTTCTATCGTGACGGCCGTCTGAACATCATCATCGGCGACATGCACCGCACGTATACCTATGGCAAGGAACTCGACCCTACCGGCGTCGAGCAGGGCGTGGACCGCCGCATCTACCCGCACCGTACCGGCCGCCGGGCCAAGCCGCGCAGCATGCCGGCACGCATGATGACCCTGGAGGGCATGAGCCTGCAGGAGATCGACGGCGAGACACGCAGCGACTGGCTCGTCATCGACCTGCCCGTGGCCCTGGCCGCGGCGAAGAAGGAGGCCCTGCCCGACGGTGTGGCCGAGGAAACCCAGAAGCTGCGCGAGGAAGCGGCCAAGCTCGCGGTCGAGCGGCGGCAGATGCGCGAGGAAATGGCCCGCCTGCGCAAGCAGGTCGACGAAATGGATGCCGGCGCCCCCGCGTCCACGGAGTCCCTGGAGTCGCGCCTGTCGAAGCTGGATGCCCTGCGCAGCAAGCAGTTGATTACCGAAGAGGAATATCGGGCCAAGCGAACGGAAATCCTCAACGAAATCTGAGCCGTGGCCAGCAGCGAATCAACCCCCGCCGGGCGGGCATCGCCCCCGCGGCTGCAGGAGGCGGGCCGGCTGATCCAGGCTGGCCGGTTCGACGATGCCGAACACCTCGTGCGAGCCCATCTCCGCGAGGATCGCCGCAGCCTGGACGGCCTCCACCACCACGCCCTGCTGGAGCTTGGCCGGGGAGACGCCAACAGCGCGCTGGGGCGATTCCGCAAACTGGTACGCAAGCGCCCCGGGGACCCGGCGGCACACACCAACCTCGGCCTGGCGCTGAAGCTCAAGGGCGATCTGCCCGGGGCGCGGGGAGCTTTCGAAGCTGCGCTTCGGCGCCAGCCCGCCTTTACCGACGCGCGCTTCAACCTCGCGGTCACCGAGCAGGACCTTGGCGAGTTCGAGACCGCAAAGGCAGGCTACGAAGCCCTGCTGGAGCAAGTGCCCGGACACTACAAGGCGGCCTTCAACCTGGGCGTGATACACAAGCAGACCGGGGCGCCGGCGGCGGCAGAGGCCGCCTTCAGGCGCAGTGTGGCGATCGAACCACGGCTGGTGGATGCCTGGTGGAACCTCGCGGGGTGCCGGCCGTTCGAGGAGCAGGACGCAAGCGTCGAGCAGGCCCTGGCCGGGCTGCTGGAACAGCCGGGGCTGTCCCAGCCGGCAACAGCAACGGTGCTTTTCACGCAGGCGAAGCTGGCCGCGGATCGCGGCGAGCATGATGCGGCCATGGCGGTCGCCGGGCGCGCCAATGCCATCATGGCGCGGCTGGCGGGCTTCAGCGCGGTGGCCTTCGATGCTGTTGTCGACAAGATCATCGCCGATTGGCCGGACGCATCACCGGGCCAGCGTATCGCCGATGGCCAGCCACGGCTGATCTTCATCGTTGGCATGCCACGTTCCGGAACCTCGCTGCTGGAGCAGATGCTGGCGGCGCATCCGGCCGTGCAGGCAGGCGGTGAACGTGACGAGGTCAGCCTGCTGGCCGAACGACTGCCCGCCGTCGAGGCCCTGACCCCCGAGACGGTTGACGCATTCCGTAGTGCCTACTTCGCGGCCGTGCCGAAGCAGGCCGGTGCCACCGTGCTGACGGACAGGATGCCCTGGAATTTCCTGCACCTGGGGCTGATCCGGCGGCTGTTTCCCGACGCCGTGATCGTGCACAGCCGGCGGGATCCGCGCGACGTCGCCATTTCCAATTACCTGCAGCGCTATGCCAGGGGCAACGAGTTCTCCTACGACTTCGGCAACATCGCGGCCGTGTACCGGGCCCACGAGCGCCTGCTGCGGCACTGGCAGGCGGCCGGGGCGGGCGCGGTGCTGGACTGCTGTTACGAGCATCTCGTCCGGGATCCCTCTGCGGTGCTGAAGCCGGTGCTGGCGGCCTGCGGCCTGGACTGGGACGAGGCCCGCCTGGCGTTTCATGAATCCAGCGAGCCGGTGCGGACCAACAACTGGCAGGTGGGCCCGCCGCTCTACGCGCATGCCATTGGTCGCTGGCGTCACTTCCAGGCCCACCTTCCCCCGGTGATCATGGATCTTGCCGGGAATGCGGGGACACCGGCATGAGCCGCACGCTGTATCCGCTGACACCGGCGCGGGAAACCCTGCGCGTGGCCGTCGGGGACGGGCACGAACTGCATGTCGAGGACTGCGGCAACCCGGATGGCCTGCCGGTGGTATTCCTGCATGGCGGGCCGGGCTCGGGCAGCAAGCCCGGTCATCGGCAGTACTTCGATCCGGCCCGCTGGCGGCCGGTGCTGTTCGATCAGCGCGGCTGCAACCGCTCGTCACCCCGCGGGCAGACCGCCGGCAACGATACCTGGAAGCTGGTGGCCGACATGGAACGAATCCGGGGGCAGCTGGGTATCGAGCGCTGGGTGTTGTTCGGCGGCTCCTGGGGCGCGGCGCTGGCGCTGGCCTATGCGCAGAAGCATCCCGATCGGGTCAGCGCCATGGTGCTGCGCGGCACCTTCCTCGGTCGGCCCGAGGATGTGAACTGGTTCTTCGCGCCCGGCGGGGTAAGCCGGGTGTTTCCCGATGCCTGGGCGGAGTTCATCGAGGCCCTGCAGGCGCCGCCGGGCGCGGACCTCGTGCCCTGGTGCCACGAGGTCATGCACGGCGATGATCCCGCTGCCCAGGCCCGCGTGGCGCGGGCCTGGGCGCGCTGGTCAGGGCGGGTGGTGATGTACGCGATGCCACCGCCGGCAGGCAATGGCAGCGCCGATGGCAACGGTGATGGCGGCTTCGATGTCGAGCAGGCCATTGCGGAGGTCCGCATCGAAACCCACTACGCCCGGCACGGCTACTTCCTCGAGCCCGATCAGTTGTTGCGCGACCTGGACCGCATTCCGCCGGTGCCCGTTCGCATCATTCATGGCCGCCGCGATATGACCTGACTGCCGCAACTGGCCTGGGAGGTGCACCGGCGTCTCCCCGGCTCCACGCTGGAGTACCTGCACGAGGCCGGCCACCTCGCCGGTGAACCGCTGATGATCGATGCGCTGGTGCGTGCAACCGATGAACTGGCGGCGTTACTGGATCCAAGGGACTGACGCCGGGAGACCGACCTGCCATGACTCTAGCCGACCTGCTGGCCGCCCGGCGCCCGCTCATCATGGGTGTACTCAACGTGACCCCGGACAGCTTCTCCAACCAGGGGGAGCACCATGAGCGCGAGGCGGCCATTGCGCACGGGCTGCGCCTGGCCGCGGAGGGGGCCGACATCATCGACGTGGGCGGGGAGTCCACCCGCCCCGGCGCCGAGCGTGTTCCCATCGAGGAGCAGCTTGCGCGAACCGAGGCCGTCATCCGTGCCCTCCGGCAGCAGTTGCCCGGGCATGTTCTCATCAGCATCGACACGACGCGGGTGGAGGTGGCTGAGCGGGCAATTGCCGCCGGGGCCTGCATCCTCAACGACGTCGCGGCCGGCCGGGAAAGCCCGATGATCGAATGCGCCGCCGCCAACGGCCTGCCCCTGGTGCTCATGCACATGCAGGGCGAGCCGGCGACCATGCAGGAGAAGCCGCACTACGATGATGTGGTGGCGCAGGTGCTGGCGTTCCTGCTCGAGCGCGCCGAGGCAGCGGAGGCGGCCGGGGTCGCGCGGGGCAACATCATCATCGATCCGGGCATCGGCTTCGGCAAGTCACGGGCGCACAACCTGGCGCTGGTGGCGAATGTTGCGCGTTTCGTCGACAGCGGCTACCCGGTCTTGCTCGGGACCAGCCGCAAGCGCTTCATGGGGGCCATCACCCGGGAAACGGATTTTCGCGAGCTGGTGGGTGCGACCTGCGCGACGACGGCCCTCGGCGTACAGGCCGGGGTGCGGATCTTCAGAGTCCACGACGTGCGCCCGAACCGCCAGGCGGCCGAGGTGGCCGCGGCGCTGCTGGACGCCTGATTGCATTCCTTGGCGAATCCCCCGACGCCCGGTCCACCTCCCGTAGGAGCGGCTTCAGCCGCGATAGCGCCGGCGCCGGATGAGGTGGCTTCGTTCTGGGTGGCGTGGATTGAGGTGGTTGTCGCGGCGGTGACCCGCCCCGCTACCGCTCGCGCGCCATCCATGGCGCACTCGCTACCGGCGTGCGCGTGCTCGCTTCCTGCTGCGCTCGCGCCCGCAGGCGCGCGGGGCGGCTCCCCG